>JAHHIL010000012.1 GCA_019358975.1 Trichocoleus desertorum ATA4-8-CV12 | reverse complement strand
TTATCCCATCTGGGAAATACACAGGTCAATGGGTTGGGCGCATCAGCGTTCGTTCTAGGCCGAGCTTCAAACTTTCTGGAAAACAGGTGTTTGATGTTCATCCTCAATATCTGGAGGTTATTCATCGTGCTGATGGTTACAGCTATGGATTCTAGGCGGCTAAAGCCGCTTGAGTCGGCTTTCCTCCTTGCTCTAAAGAGACAAGGCTCCCAGCCATCCCAAAAAACTTGGTGGACGGAAAGTTCTGAAACATCAAGGACTTGCGTGGTCAGATTCTCAACAGGGTGAAGTTTTAGGTACAAGGTGTGAGTCGTGGATTTTTGTTAACAGTTGGTCGGCAGTATTCTGCAATACCTCTAAGAAAATTGCTATTCTCTCGATTCAAACAAGCTGAAGCCAAATTGGTAGGAGGGTTGCGTCACCTCCAACCCAAAATTTTGGTGTTTACCTTTGGAGCCTCCTTAGTTCCTGTGATTTTTCTTGTGGGTGCTGCTTGGCACTTTGGGCATCAGCCGCTTAAGGATTTGGAGAAAGTGCGGTTGAATGATCAAGTCCAAGCCTTTCGAGGCTATACCGCTGCTAGCGCCAAAGGATTGCAGGATTTGGCCGCAGGTTACGCCTTCTGGACTGACTTGTACGATGCGGTACAACAGCGCAATCGAGCCTGGATCGCTAAGGAAGTCAGTAACCAATTGGTTTTCTCCACAGACGTAGATGCGGTGAAAGTCACAAATCAAGCTGGGGAAGTTTTGGGCAGTCAGGGGGCAGAACTACAGTTGGCTGCGGTGCAAGAGCGCATCAGCCGTTTAATTGAAACCAGAAAAACGACTCAAGATTTAATTCAGACCGATGTAGCGCCTAAGGCTCAAGGAGATTCCGCTCAAAAGCTGACACCTCAGCGTCAAGTGTTGATGTTGTCTGTCGCTCCTATCTATACAAGTGATGGCAAAGGCGCTTCACCAGGCACTTTAGTGGTGGGGCAAGTGCTAGATGCAGCTTGGTTGCAGAAGTTTCTGATGTTTTCTCAACCGACGACTAAGCTCAAGATGTTCTCGCTTCAAGGTGAGCCTGTCGTCGCGAGTCATGGAGATCTGAAGCTAGATGCTTGGGAAGCCGCTCATTTCACCACCGAGGTGTTGCCGAATATCCGTCAAGGCCAATCTATCTATCGCATCGAGCCTCAGTCGGGACTTAACACGGTTTATGCGCCGCTAATGTCAGGGAATCGGCCTATCGCGATCGCCAAAATTCAGATTGTTTCTGGCTACTTTAGCCAAGCTCTCATAGCCCTCAATCGCTTGCTTTGGGCTGGGTTAGGGTTGGCAACGTTGCTCTCCATTGCGATCGCTCATTTACTGGCCAAACAAATTAGCCAACCGATCAAGCAACTAGCGGGACGCAGCCAAACTCTAGCCGCCGGAGATTTAAGCAGTCCCATTCCAGGCATGACCGCAGGCGGTGAGATTGGTCAACTCGCTAGTTCGTACCAAGAAATGGCTAACTCGCTCAAAGCCTTGATTGATGACCTAGAGCAACGGGTCGCCGAGCGCACCGAAGAGTTGGAGTTGGCGCGGCACACTCTAGAAGAGCGAGTGCAAGAGCGCACCGAGGAAGTGCGACAACAACATCAACAGTTGCAGCAAGCCCATGACCAATTGCAGCGGCTGAATACCGAAGTCACCGCTAAAGCTGACCAACTCAGCATCGCTTTACACAACTTGCAAAAAGCCCAAGCCCAGTTAATTCAAACCGAGAAGATGTCCAGTTTGGGGCAGTTGGTGGCGGGAGTCGCCCATGAAATCAACAACCCGATCAACTTCATCTATGGCAATCTGCCCTACATTAGCCGCTACAGCCGCGATTTGTTAGATCTGGTACAGCGCTACAGCCAACGCTATAACCACGATCCAGAAATCCAACAACAAAAAGACGCGATCGAGTTTGATTTCATCACTACAGATCTGCCCAAAATTCTCACTTCGATGGGAACAGGAGCCGATCGCATTCGCCAAATCATTCTGTCATTACGCAACTTCTCGCGGCTGGACGAAGCGGAGATGAAACCAGCCAATCTGCATGAGGGCATTGACAGTACCTTGCTAATCTTGCAGCATCGCCTCCATGAGGAAGCGCATGGCCTAGACTCGATTCAAGTGATCAAGCAATACGGCCAGCTACCGCCAGTGGAGTGCTATCCTCGGCAACTCAACCAAGTTTTTATGAATCTCTTGAGCAACGCGATCGATGCGCTAGAAAGCTCTCCCTGCCCAGATAAGCAAATTGTGATTCAGACGCAAATGCTGCCAGCGGATCAGGTACAGGTGAGCATCCGCGACAACGGCCCTGGCATTCCTCCAGAAATTCAAGAAAAGTTATTTGACCCGTTCTTCACGACCAAACCTGTGGGTAAAGGTACAGGTCTAGGGTTGACCGTGGCTTATCAAATCTTGGAACGACACCAAGGCCAAATTCACGTCATCTCTACTCCTGGAGTAGGCACAGAAGTGACGATTCATTTACCCCAATCAGCCACATCCTTGCCAATCGCAGTATGATTCTCGCTAAGCCGTTTCGATTTAGCACCGCATGACTGCCGATGCTGCCACTGGAAAGCAATTGAATTTGAGTGCAGGGTGGCAGGGTAGCCTAGAGCTAGAATTTGCCTTTCGCGATCGCGCTACCCATCTCAGCTATAGCCGCAGTCAAGCCCCCCTGAAGCTACAACGTCCGTTTTATCCAGAAGGGCCAGAGGTTTGTCATTGCGTCCTCTTACACACAGCAGGCGGTGTTGTGGGGGACGATCGCCTATCCCTGGATTGTCGATTGCAACCCCAAACTCACGCTTTGCTGACTAGTGCTGCCGCTAGCAAGATTTACCGCAGTAACGGCTTAGTCGCGCAACAAACTACTCAGATTCAAATTGCCGAGGATGCTTGCTGTGAATGGTTTCCGCAAGAGACGATCGTGTTTGAGGGGGCCAACTACCAACAGAATCTAAGGGTAGAACTGGCACCTGGCGCAACTTGGATCGGTTGGGAGATCACCCGCTTGGGTCGTAGTGCTAGAGGCGAACAATTCCTCAGCGGCAACTGGCGATCGCGCACTGAAGTTTGGCGACAAGATCAGCCGTTATGGATTGATCCGCAATGGATTCCCGGTAGTTCAGTGGTTGTTAACAGTCCTCATGGCTTAGCAGGACATCCGGTGATTGCCAGTTTTGCTTTGGTAGGAAAAGCGGCAGAACTAGAGCTAATCACCCAAGCGCGATCGCTATGGCAAGCAGGAATGTATCCAGGCGAAGCAGGAGTCACACGTCTCACAGAAGGATTACTCTGTCGCTATCGTGGGCCTTCTACCCAAGCTGCTCGTAGCTGGTTTATGCAAGTGTGGCAACTTTTACGCCAGCTCTATCTGGGTCGTGCTGCTTGTCCACCTAGAGTTTGGCAAATCTGAGCAGGAGATCGCATGCAACTATCACCCCAAGAAAAAGATAAATTACTGATTTTTACCGCTGCATTGCTGGCAGAACGCCGCAAGGCCAGAGGCTTAAAGCTGAACCATCCGGAAGCAGTCGCTTACCTCTCAGCCGCCATCCTAGAAGGAGCCCGCGACGGTCGTAGTGTGGCTGATCTAATGAGCTACGGTGCCACCCTCTTGACTATAGAAGATGTCATGGAAGGCGTACCTGAAATGATTCCAGAAGTGCAAGTAGAAGCCACCTTTCCCGACGGCACCAAACTCGTCACCGTCCACAATCCCATTCGATAAATCGGGTTCGCTGAGACAAAAGGAGATCAAGATGATTCCAGGAGAACTGTTCGTAGAAGACGGAGACATAGAGCTAAACGCAGGTCGCCCCACAATTAAGCTCACAGTCGCCAACACAGGCGATCGCCCCATCCAGGTAGGGTCTCACTTCCATTTTTATGAAGTCAACGCTGCCCTGAGCTGCGATCGCGAACAAGCCAGAGGGATGCGCCTGAATATTCCCGCCGGAACCGCCGTCCGCTTCGAACCTGGAGATGAGCGAGAAGTAGAACTCGTCCCCTTTGTGGGTAGTCGCCAAGTCTACGGCTTTAATGCCAAAATCAACGGCCAGCTAGATAGAACCTAACCCCCAGCCCTTTTCTTCCAGGGAAGGGAGAGATATAGACAAAAGCTTAACCCTTCTCTCCTTAGACGAGGGAGTATATCAACCCAGCAACGATTTCCCTGCTTAATCGTCACAATGTAAGAGCATCCCTATGAAGTGGCCAGATAATTCGCTTGTAATTTATTCCAACTTGCCAATTCGTATGGAGAGTTGGGCTCCTCCCTCTGTGAAGACAGGGGTTGGCGGTAGTGAGGAGGCAGTTATCTACTTAGGACAGGAACTTGCGAAACTAGGATATCAAGTAACTGTTTTCAACTCATGCGGTGATATGGAAGGAGAGCATAATGGTGTGCTCTATCAAGCGGTTGAAAAATTTAATCCTCATGATCATTTTAATGTCCTGATTTTCCACCGCAGTTGGCTGCAACCCATGACGATGAAGGTTAAGGCAAACAAAACTGCTATCTGGCTGCATGATAATCCTCAAATTCTGACTCAAGTAGGCGAACAAGAGCGCAGTAAGTTTTTAGCAAGCTTTGACAAATTGTTGGTGTTATCTCGCTTTCATAAATCTCTTCTACCAGATTGGATTCCTGAAGATAAAGTTCTTATAACTAGGAATGGCATTAATCTTTCTGATTTTAATGTCAGTGGAATTGCCAGAAATCCTAAGCGGTTGATCTATATCAGTGATTATTTGCGTGGAATCGAGCATCTTTTAGCTCGGTGGTCAGATGTTTTGAAAGAAGTTCCTGATGCAGAATTACATCTTTTTTATGGTTGGGAAACCTATGATGCGATCGCCCAATCACCATTGATTGAGAGATTTCCACAATTAAAAGGAAGGAAGGAACAGATATTAATCTTGTTGCAACAGAAAAATGTATATGAACATGGAAGGATAGGGCATATACAATTAATCAAAGAGCTTTGTAAATCAGGAATTTATGTTTATCCCTGTCATTTTCCTGAAGTTTTCTGTATTGCAGGTCTAAAGGCACAGGCTTGTGGTTGTATTCCTGTAGTAACCAATTATGCAGCCCTTGCTGAAACAATTCAGACTGGAATTAAAATTGATGGCTGTGCTGGAACATCAGTCGTTGATAAAGCTTTTGTAGAAGCGGTGATTGATTTACTTAAAAATCCTGAAAAGCAAGAATTAATGCGCGAAAAAGTTAAGGCAATGAAGACATCATGGGGTTGGAATAAAGTTGCTCAACAGTGGCATGATGAGCTTTTGTGATAGGTAGTAGTCAAAGAATCTATTGCCCTTTAAGTCTATGAAGTACAGGCCAAATAATTAACAGCTAAAACATCACGATTACTTTAGAGGATTAGAATTATGAGCTATCGCATGGATCGCCGGGCTTATGCCGAAACCTATGGACCTACAGTAGGCGATCGCGTGCGACTGGCGGATACAGAGCTGATCATTGAAGTGGAGCGAGACTTCACCACCTACGGAGATGAGGTGAAGTTTGGGGGCGGTAAAGTGATTCGGGATGGTATGGGGCAATCTCCGATCACCAATGCCGATGGTGCTGTGGATCTAGTGATTACCAACGCGCTAATTCTGGACTGGTGGGGCATTGTCAAAGCCGATGTGGGGATTAAAGACGGTCGCATCGCCAAAATTGGGAAAGCGGGCAACCCTTACATTCAAGACCATGTAGACATCATTATTGGCCCTGGAACTGAAGTGCTGGCGGGAGAAGGCATGATCCTCACCGCAGGCGGCATCGATAGCCACATTCACTTCATTTGCCCTCAACAAATCGAAACTGCGATCGCCTCTGGCATTACGACCATGATTGGCGGCGGCACTGGCCCTGCGACAGGCACCAACGCCACCACTTGCACTCCTGGCCCCTGGAACATCTACCGGATGTTGCAAGCTGCGGATGCTTTCCCGATGAACTTAGGGTTTCTGGGCAAAGGCAACAGCAGCAAACCGGAAGCCTTGCGGGAACAAGTGGAAGCAGGGACAATGGGTCTAAAGCTGCATGAGGACTGGGGGACAACTCCTGCCACAATCGATACTTGCCTCAGCGTGGCGGATGACTATGATGTTCAAGTCGCCATCCACACCGATACGCTGAACGAAGCGGGCTTTGTAGAAGATACGATCGCCGCTTTCAAAAATCGAGTGATTCACACCTATCACACCGAAGGCGCAGGGGGTGGGCACGCCCCGGACATCATTAAGGTGTGTGGCGAAGCGAATGTGCTGCCCTCCTCCACCAATCCCACTCGTCCCTACACCCTCAATACCTTAGACGAACATTTGGATATGTTGATGGTCTGTCATCACCTCGACCCCAGCATCCCAGAAGATGTCGCCTTTGCCGAATCTCGCATCCGCCGGGAAACGATCGCCGCTGAGGATATCCTGCATGATTTAGGAGCCTTCAGTATGATTGCCTCCGACTCTCAAGCAATGGGGCGAGTGGGGGAAGTAATCATCCGAACTTGGCAGACAGCCCACAAGATGAAAGTGCAACGAGGGCCGCTGGCAGAAGACTCTGAGCGCAATGACAACCTACGAGCGAAGCGCTACATTGCCAAGTACACGATCAACCCTGCCATCACTCATGGCATCGCCGCTCATGTCGGGTCCATTGAGGAAGGCAAACTAGCCGATCTCTGTCTCTGGCGTCCCGCTTTCTTTGGGGTGAAACCAGAAGTGGTGGTGAAAGGTGGCATGATTGCCTGGGCACAGATGGGCGATGCCAATGCCAGTATTCCGACTCCACAGCCTGTCCACATGCGTCCGATGTTTGGCAGCTTTGGTGGAGCGATCGCGGCCACTTCCCTCACCTTTATTTCTCAAGCTGCTCTGAGCCAAGGAGTCCCCACCCAACTCAAACTGCAAAAACCTGCGATCGCAGTTTCCGGTACCCGCCAACTCAGCAAGCGCGACCTCAAACTCAACGACCTCCTGCCCCACATTGAAGTTGATCCAGAAACCTATGAAGTTCGGGCTGATGGCGAGTTATTAACCTGCGAACCTGCCACCGTTCTACCAATGGCTCAGCGTTACTTCTTGTTCTAAGGCTATAGAGCATTGGTTTTGGTTTAAAGCAGAAGTACGATCGCTAAACAGCACCTAATTGCCGTAGGATAGCAGCAAGGAAAAGGGTGCTAGCTCGGTCATATGATTCGCTGGTAGCGATTGTCGCTATGGGCAAAACTTGCTTGGAGTCAGGGATAGGGGATCTGTCTAAAGTTAGAGATCACTATTTTTTTCCTGATGCCGTAGCTTGCTGATGGAATCAAATTGATTCGGGTGCTAGAGCCGATTTATCCACTCCGATAGACGTAATTCTCTTGAGTTTGTGGCTAAATAAAGTAGAATCCTCCTCTCGAAAGAGGTGTTTTTCTAGCCAGATGAGAGAATTTAACTAATTTTTAATAACTCTCCTTATTTGCACTTCTAATTCATGAAAAACTCTCCTTTTGCCCAGTCTACTAAAATTGATCGTATTCTCGTTGTTGATGATTCTGCTGACAATTCATTTCTAATTCAGGCAATTCTAGAAGAGGAAGATTACAAGGTTGATATTGCCGATAGTGGCATGGCAGCTTTAGCCAAGATTGATGAATTTCCGCCAGATTTAATTCTGCTGGACGTGATGATGCCGGGAATGGACGGCTACGAAGTCACGCGGCGGATTCGGGGCACTGAGAAGCTACCCTTCATTCCCATCTTGTTAATTACTGCCTACGACCAACCCAGCGTTGCCAAAGGTTTGGACACAGGTGCAGACGATTTTATTCGCAAACCTGTTGAGTTTGATGAGTTGCTGGCACGAGTGCGATCGCTGCTTCGCCTCAAGCACAGCGTAGACGAACGTGACCACATTGCTCGCCAACGCGAAGACTTTGTCTCCCGCCTCGCCCACGATCTCCGTACTCCCCTAGTGGCTGCCGATCGCATGATGGGTTTGTTTCGCCAAGGTGCCTTGGGGGAGCTTTCTCCAGACATGAATGATGCGCTCATCACGATGGCCCGCAGCAATCAGAACTTGCTGCAAATGGTGAACACGCTCCTAGAAGTGTATCGCCTAGAAGCAGGCCGAAAAAGCTTTTCGTTTGCGCCTGTCAATCTCCGTGAACTTGTGACAGAGGTAACTCAGGAACTCGCCCCTCTAGCCGCAGACAAAAACCTAGCTCTGAAATTAGATTTAGAGGAACAACCTGCTGATCCTGCTGCTAGCTATGTCTTGGGCGATCGCTTGGAGTTGCATCGTGTCCTGACCAACTTAGTCGGCAATGCCCTTAAGTTTACAGACAGTGGGTATATCTCTGTTGGCTTGACTTCGACTCCTGCTGCTTCGGCCAGTACGCCAGCTTGGGTCGTTATTACGGTTAGAGATACGGGAACTGGGATCTCCGCCGAGGATCAGGCTATGTTATTTGAGCGCTTTCGCCAAGGGCATCATCGTCGCTCTGGTAGTGGTTTGGGTTTATACCTGTCTCGTCGCATTATTGAAACTCATCAAGGCACGGTTGATTTAGAATCGGAGTTAGGCAAAGGTAGTACATTCATCGTTCGTCTTCCCGCTAAGCAACCCTAAATCGTGCCATGCTTGCAATTTCTGACGTCGTAGAAAAGCAGCGAACTTTTTTTAACTCTGGCAAAACTAAGCCGATTGATTTTCGCTTAGAACAACTCAAGATTCTGAAGCAAGCCATTCTGGAGGCACAGAGCAGCATTGTCGAGGCGGTGCAGGCAGACTTGGGTAAACCAACTTTTGAAGCGTATCTGATTGAAGTTGGCGTGCTGGATGAAGTTAAATATGCCATCAAACATTTGCGGGCTTGGGCCAAACCTCGCAAGGTGGCAACTCCTGTCGTTTTTATGCCTGCTAGCGCTCAAATTTGCCCGCAGCCATTAGGCGTTGTCCTGATTATTGCCCCTTGGAACTACCCGTTTCAGTTGTCAATTTCTCCCTTGGTGGGAGCGATCGCAGCGGGAAATTGCGCCGTCCTCAAGCCTTCTGAGTTGGCACCTCATACGTCTCAAGTCATTGCCAACCTGATTCGCCAGCACTTTGATCCAGCCTTCATTACTGCGATCGAAGGTGGAGCGGAGACTAGCCAGCAGTTGTTAGCCGAAAGATTCGACCATATCTTTTTTACAGGTGGCACCGCGATCGGCAAAAAGGTGATGGCGGCTGCGGCTGAGAATCTGACCCCCGTCACCTTAGAGCTAGGTGGCAAAAGCCCTTGCATTGTCGATGCTGAGGTGCCCATTGAGTTGGCGGCTCGCCGCATTGCTTGGGGCAAGTTTACCAACGCAGGACAAACTTGTATCGCCCCCGACTACTTATTAGTGCATCGATCGATTAAGCCTCAACTGTTAAGCGCTATTCAACAAAGCATTGCCACTTTTTATGGCGACAACCCCGCTGCCAGCCCCGACTTTGGCAGAATCATTAACCAGAGACATTTTGAACGTCTAGCGCCACTCGTGCAGTCGGGCAAGATTGTGGTTGGTGGTGATACCAACCCCGCAGAACGCTACATTGCCCCCACCGTACTGGATGGTGTGAGTTGGTCAGACCCAGTCATGCAGGAGGAAATCTTTGGTCCTATTCTGCCTGTGCTGGAATACGAAGACTTAAATGAGGCGATCGCCCAAATCAACCAGCGTCCCAAACCTTTAGCCCTGTACCTTTTCTCGCAAAACCAGCAGCGTCAAACGCAAGTGTTGCAAGAAACCAGCTCTGGTGGGGTTTGCATCAACGACACGATCTTGCAGGTGGGTGTCCCAAGCTTACCCTTTGGGGGAGTTGGCCCTAGCGGTATGGGTCGTTACCACGGTAAGGCTAGCTTCGATACCTTCTCCCACGAGCGCAGCATTCTCAAGAAGCCTTTTTTCCTAGACTTCAAGCTCCGCTACGCCCCCTACAGCGACAAGCTAAAGTGGCTCAAGCAGATTCTGCGCTGATCCTTCACCTAGTTAAGGCTACTGGTCAAGAGCACTATCGTCGATAGAAAAAATGTCATGGTGTTCCTTAAACGTTCTCTCGGTGAGTGCTAAGTCTAGATCAGCAGCTAGAAGATCGACACCATCTATAATCTTTGGAATTTGAGAGCCATCAATCTGTAGACCTGAAAACCATCGCTCTCTGTAGTTTGGCCTTGCTTGAAAACGCTGAATTGCGGCTTTCAGAGGTCGCATGACTTCATATGCTTTCTCTGCTTTTTCAATGGCTATCGCAGGAATGGGTGATTGTAGCCTGAGCACAGCTAAATCGATAAGATCTCTCGCTTCAACGCTGTCATCCAGGTAGCGATCGGAATTTGCTAGTAGCTTAGCGGTGAAACAATCATTCAAGCTTAAGCAAGCCACAGGCGACCACGCTGGATATCTCGGTGCATCTAATTCAAAACGAGCTTCAGCAATGATCTCGGTTTTAATCGGTACGCCCTCTACATCAACTACCATCCGGATACCATACTGATCCGTTGTGCCTCGGCCCACTTGTACTTGGCTCAAGTCACTAAACAATGCTTCGTAACCGTCCTCAAAGATGGCAGAACGCAAATATCTATAACCCGACGCAGAAACTGGACAGATGAAATCTACATCTTTACTCCACCGATATTCCCCATAATCAAGAGCAAGAAGGGTTCCGCCACCAAAGTAAGCAGAACCCTCTCTAAATAAATCAGCATTCAAGCTTTGAAGGATTATGAGGATC
Source organism: Trichocoleus desertorum ATA4-8-CV12 (assembly GCA_019358975.1). Classification (NCBI taxonomy): domain Bacteria; kingdom Bacillati; phylum Cyanobacteriota; class Cyanophyceae; order Leptolyngbyales; family Trichocoleusaceae; genus Trichocoleus; species Trichocoleus desertorum. Next base: position 107,578 of record JAHHIL010000012.1, on the reverse strand, counting down.
TTGTTGTGGTAATCAAACTGAAATGTCATACCTCCACTTGCAGCCAAGAGTGATAGTGCTTGGCAAGTTCCCTCAGGAATTCTAGCTCTTCATCCTCAAGATTATTAAAGAGCGTACGGTATTTCCAACCTCGCTCATAACGGCTTAGCATTTGCTCTAGGGTCAACCGATAAACATCTTCGGTCTGCCAGCAAATTGCTTCTAAGAACGGTAGCTTTGGGGGTAAAAAGATCTTGGTTGCTGTAGCGATCGCCATAGCTGCCAATCAGTGATGCTATTTTCACTTTTAGGCTAGCCTACTCAGGTGAAATATACCAGCACTCGCCCTTCTCAGTAGCTAACTACTAGCGATCGCTGTAACGCTCTACAGCCCAAGGTTCACCGCGTCGGTGGTAGCCGTTGCGCTCCCAAAAGCCTAACTCCTCTTTGTCTAAGAACTCTAGACCATTAATCCATTTAGCACTCTTCCAGGCATAGAGGTGAGGCACAACCAAGCGTAAAGGCCCTCCATGATCAGCAGGAAGCGGTTCACCAAATAAGGTGTGAGCAAAGAAGTTTTCTTCTCTTAAAAAGTCTTCTATGGCAATATTCGTCGTGTAGCTGCCATAGCAGTGCTCCATGATGTGAGCGGCTTTGGGGTCTACTTCTACCTGTTTCATGAAGTCCAACACCTTCACCCCAGTCCACTGCACATCCAGTTTTGACCAAGTGGTGACACAGTGGAAATCAGCTGTGAAGTCACTTTGCGGCATCGCCATGAAGTCTTCCCACGTGAAGGTCACCTCTTTGGCGCAGCCCCACACCCGAAACTGCCAGGTTGCTCGATCTACGCTCGGCGTTTGGCCGTAGGTTAATACTGGGAAGCCGTTGGTCAAGTGTTGACCGGGAGGAACGCGATCGCTATACTCTGAGCCTGGTTTTTGAAAAAATTTTCCTAACATAAGGCGAAATCCTCAAGAACAGCATCAGAGGAGTTGGGTTGCTATTCCCTACCTCTTTATTACGGTGTAACAGATTTCTGAGGATCGCCCCAGTTAGGAGCAATAAAATCTGGCGCAATAAAAAAGGGGCAACCGCTTGCCCCCATCATGAATCTGTCTGCAATCAAGTCGCAGCTTAAGACTCTTCATCTTCCCCTTCTTCGTCATTGGGATAGACAAAGCCCTTAGAACGTCCGGTCAAAATAGATTTGCCAAGAGAGAGAGCTTTTTGCGCCTGCAACGCCGCTTTGCGCTTCCAGGTCGCCTTCCGCATATCTCGCTTAGACTTGGATGTTTTCTTCTTAGGAACAGCCATGCTCGTCCGTGCGGCGATCGCAATTTTTAGACAACCCTCCTATTCTAGGGCATGATGCCTCCATTTAAACCAAGGTTCTTGCGGCTTGCCAGTAATTTCGATTTGCGAGATAGCTGAGAAGTGAAGTACCCGACGCTGATTGCAAGCAATACAGCACGGGCTTCCTGTTTCAACAGCCACTGCCTCCACCTTGCAAGCAAAGTATTGGTCTGACACAGCTTCTGGAGGTTTTGGTCATGTCTGCATTCGCAGCACATCCCACTGACTCCCGTGATAGTTGCCTACCACCCAGGCAGCAACCCGCCTTCCGCAGGTTGATAACTTTTGCTTTTGCTTCTCTTGGATTTACGCCATGGCGACCAGTTGGAGAAAACAGCTTCCCTGAACTACCGATCTGCCTGCGGCAAGAGTCGAACCTCTACTTTGAAGTTTGCCTGTCTGTTCGATGCGGTCAGGTGGGTTGTTAAACCATCTAAATTATACCTTGAAACCCTTGCCATGAATAGACTTCAAGCCTTTTATTTGCTCGATAGGTTGGCGATTCGTCGCTCACCTACTCCACTCGCCTGTGGCATCGTTCGGGGTGAGACTCCTCACCGCCGGACTCCCTATCCCGACGCTGACTTTTCAAGTACAGCGCCGGGCTTCCGTCGCTAGCTAACGATTTACCTCATTAGTTGATTGATTTGGAGCTGTTGTCCCATTAGGCTGTGCAGTGGGTGTAATGACTTGCCCGCTAGGAGTTGTAATAGTAAAAGAACCGTTGTTGGGCGTTGTGATTGTACCAGTACCTGGTGCGGTCGTTCTGTTTATTCCTGGTGTTACCGTCCCAGTCGGTTGAGCTCCGGGGGCAACAGTTTGACCGTTCGGAGTCGTAATGACTGGCCCTTGATTTCCAGGCGTTGTGGTTACTCCAGGTGCAAGAGTACCAGATCCATTCGGAGTTATTTGAGTGCCGCTACCTGTTCCCGTTCCTGTACCGGTAGTGCCACCCTGTCCTGCTCCGGTTCCAACGCCTGTACCCGTACCCGTGACCCCACCTGGAACAGTAGTGCTAGGCCCGGTTCTATTGCCAGTACCCGTTCCTGTACCCGTACCAGGAACTGTCCCCGGAACTGTTGTGTCGGTTCCAGTCCCTGCTCCGGTTCCAACGCCTGTACCCGTACCCGTGACCCCACCTGGAACAGTAGTGCTAGGCCCGGTTCTATTGCCAGTACCCGTTCCTGTACCCGTACCAGGAACTGTCCCCGGAACTGTTGTGTCGGTTCCAGTCCCCGCTCCGGTTCCAACGCCTGTACCCGTACCCGTGACCCCACCTGGAACAGTAGTGCTAGGCCCGGTTGTATTGCCAGTACCGGTTCCGGTACCAGTACCAGGAGCTGTCCCCGGAACTGTTGTGTCGGTTCCAGTCCCTGCTCCCGTTCCAACGCCTGTACCCGTACCCGTGACGCCACCTGGAACAGTAGTGCTAGGCCCGGTTCTATTGCCAGTACCCGCTCCAGTACCAGTACCAGGAACTGTCCCCGGAACTGTTGTATCGGTTCCAGTCCCTGCTCCCGTTCCAACGCCTGTACCCGTACCCGTGACGCCACCTGGAACAGTAGTGCTAGGCCCGGTTGTATTGCCAGTACCTGCTCCAGTACCAGTACCAGGAACTGTCCCCGGAACTGTTGTGTCGGTCCCAGTCCCTGCTCCGGTTCCAACGCCAGTACCAGTACCAGGAACTGTCCCCGGAACTGTTGTATCGGTTCCAGTCCCCGCTCCCGTTCCAACGCCTGTACCAGTAGTTGGTGTAGTAGTTCCGGTTCCTGGGGTACCACCAGCAGGCGCAGTAGTTCCACCTGGAGCAGTTCCACCCGGAGCAGCAGTTCCGGTTCCACCTGGAGCAGTTCCACCTGGAGCAGCAGTCCCAGTGCCAGTTCCAGTTCCACCTGTAGTACCAGGCGCAGCAGTTCCACCCGGAGCAGCAGTTCCGGTTCCACCTGTAGTACCTGTACCTGTAGCGCCTGGAGCAGCAGTTCCGGTTCCAGCACCTGCTCCGATTCCACCTGCGGGTGCAGCTTGTGTACCAGGGGCACCACTACCTGCGGGAACTCTGGTTCCTGGGATAGTTCCTGGTGTGGGTGCTACTGGTACTGTAGTGGGTTGAGAAGGGGCAGCAGGAGCTGGTGGAGCTGCTTGAGGGGGCGCTGTCTCTTCCGCCACACCTTGATTTAGCCGTAACAAAGCTTGAGAAGTCCGAAAGTAGGTTGCCCATCGCTGCGGATCGGGGCGGCTGCGCCATTGAGTACGGCTGACATCTAAATTCAGCACGGGCACTATCGAACCTGCACTTTCAGCAGAGACAATGATAGACACTTGACTGGTTAAAATGTCGCGATCGAAGCTTCGCTGAGCAGCAGCCCTAGCCGCAATTTCAGCTCGGCGCATGAGCGTCTCATAGCTCTCACCTGTTCGTCGGTCTAGGGCCACATCTACTCTGGCGGTATAAGCTTGAGCCGCCTGAGGAGCGATCGCAGCTTGGGTGAACCAAACACTACCCGCTAATCCCAAGCAGGTCGCCAAGCTCAGAAGTTGCGGGAGTGGAGAAGAATGCATTGGGGAAGGGTGAAACTCTCGCATGTTTGCTGCTAGCTCCTTACGCGATCACTCAGCAAGACTACTCAATATATTTAAAGATTGGAACTGGGTCAAACAGGACACCCATCAGGCAGGACTATGTTTAAGCAGTTCATATGAGTTAGCTATTAGAAATTTAATTCATAATGACGCAGAATTAACCTAGACTATAGACGGAATTTGGAAGTTACGTTTTTATTTTTAGATGTGCAATTGTTGTCTGAGTTCGATGCCTAATAAGGCAGCCAGATAGTGCTGTTGCTCGTCTCTACAGGGTTGTGATCTGTGACGGCTGAACCAACTTGTAAGGTGCTTGATTTTTAAGAAAACGTTATCTTATTTCTCACTTTTCAACCCACAGCATGCCGCTTGAGCTGAGCTAAAACAGAGGGTAGGGTTCATATTTATTTAGGCGACCTTCTGGGCACACTATCTAGTAAGAATCTAGGGCATTCAGCATGGTGAATCACTGGGCGATCGCAATTGGTATCAATCAATATCAGTTCTTGCAGCCTTTAAGGTATGCCCAGCAGGATGCTCAAGCCCTGCGTGATTTCTTGGTGGAGGAGGCGGGATTCCCGGCTGAGCAATGCTTACTGTTCACGGACACTTCTTCAACCAGAAGGGAGCGGGCTACCTATCCTACGCAAGGAACGCTGCAAGCTTGGATTGATGACCTGTGTCAGCAGTTTGTGCAGCCTGGAGATTTAGTTTGGTGTTTCTTCAGCGGTTATGGAGCTTGCTATCAGGGCCAAGACTATCTAATGCCTATTGATGGTGATCCGAGCGATATTTCTGGCACTGGCATTTCTGTGCGATCGCTATTGCAGCAATTTGAAGCGACTGCTGCCGAAATCGCCTTGGTGATCTTGGATATGAATCGGACTCAAGGGATTCAAGTCGATGAACCGTTAAGTACCCAGACTTTAGAACTAGCCCGTCGCCTCAAGATCGCCACAATTCTTTCCTGTGAGCCAGGTGAGTTTTCCCACGAAGCTGCGAATCTGCATCATGGGTGTTTTACTGCTGCCTTGTTAGAGGGATTGCGGTTGGGTCAGTGCAATACTCTAGCCGATTTAGATGCCTTTTTGCGCGATCGCCTACCAGAGCTAACAGAGCATCATTGGCAACCTGCTCAACATCCTGTGGTGGTAGTAAATCCGCCGGAAAAAAGGCAGCAGGGCATTCTACCCCGCATCATGGTGACTTCTGCCTGGGATGACTTTAGTTATCCTGCTGGGACAGACACAATGGCTGCTTTGGACTCAGATGCCTCTCGCTCCAGCTACTTATCCCCTGACGAGCGATCGTCCGCAGGAGTTGGCCTCTCTACTCTGCCTGTGAATCCGGGGCATAGTAATCCGGGTAATACCAGTAATACCAGCTACACCTCTAACTCTTCACCTTACAAAATCCTAAGCAAATTGACTAACAAGCCATCTGCCTCTTCGGGAGAACCTAGTAAGTCCAACGCTCAAAATCCTTTGGGCGATCCAGCAGCAGCAGAAATTTCAGATAGCGTATTTTGGCGGCGGTTTTTGGTTTGGGGAGGACTGATTGCGGTTTTCCTGTTTAGCGGTGTGATTATTCGCAACTTGTCGGCTTTCACAGGTCGGGACACTTCTATTCCTGTCGTTTCTACCCCTACTCAGCCAACGGGTTCTAATCAGTCAACTAACGCCACGTCTACGGTTGTTTCTCCGGCTGCCTCTTCTGCACCTGTCCTGACGGCAACTCCATCCTCATCGCCCAATTCAGCGCCAAGCCCAGCACCAAGCTCAGCCCCTAGCCCAGACGATTCTGCTGCTAGCCCTCCAGTCCCGGTTGCGGCCTCCAATGTACCGCTTGACCAATTGCTCCCTGCGGCCCAAGCGGCTCTGCAACAGCAGAAATCTCAAGAAGCCTTGCGCTTGTTGAACCAAGTACCCGCCAATCAGCAAAATGCTAAATACCGTAATCTTAGAACTCAAGCAGAGCAGCGGGCCAATCAGGAGTTACTAGAAGCAGCCAGAGTTACAATCAGGCCGAACCAAGCATCGCGGTTTAATCAAGCGATCGCCCAAGCTAGCAAAATCAAGCCAGGTCAGCCGCTTTACGACCAAGCCCAACAAGATATCCAACGCTGGAGTCAAGTGATTTTGGACTTGGCAGAGGGGCGGGCGAAGCAGGGTCAGTTTGGCGAAGCAATTCAGACAGCCCGTTTGGTTCCCAAAAATAACGCTGCTGTGTATGGTCAAGCGCAGCAAGAGATCGCCCAATGGCAACAAAAATCTCAGCAGCAAAAGGCAAATCAAGCCATTATTGCTCAGGCTCAAGGTTTGCTACGGCGCGGTGAAGCGTCTTCCTACAGTCGAGCGATCGCCTCTGTACGCCGAATCCCATCGGGACAACCAGGCTATTTAGAAGCGCAACGGCTGACGGGAGAATGGAGCAATATCATCTTGGGAATGGCAGAACTACGAGCCTCGCGCGGACGGATTCAGGCAGCCTTGCAAACTGCTGCCCTCGTCCCAGCAGGAACACCTGCCTATGCCCAAGCTCAAAAAGCGATCGCTGAGTGGAAACGCTAATTTAGCTCCCCTTCCCACCCCTGCGGGGAAACAAGCTAAGCAGGGAAGGGGCTGGGGTTAGGTAGTTGAACTAGCGATCGCGACTGGAGCGACCGAGCTTTGGCACAGCGGAATCTCAATCAAGAACTGGGTTCCCTGGTCAAGTTGCGATTCGCATTTGAGTATGCCGCCATGTTTCTCTACCACAATTTGATAGCTGATAGACAGACCTAGCCCTGTGCCTTGGCCCACAGGCTTAGTGGTGAAGAAGGGGTCAAAAATTCGCGATCGCACCGTTTCTGGCATACCAGGGCCATTGTCACTGATGCGAATTAGCATGTGAGAACCCGCACTATTTTCTAGGTGCATCAGTTCTGTCTCAATTTCAATCACCCCTGGGTTGAGTGGAACCCCTTGCTCAAGGCCCTGTTGGTTGGCATTGACGATCGCATCAATGGCATTACTAATAATATTCATAAAGACTTGGTTAAGCTGACCTGCATAGCACTCCACCAAGGGCAGCAGGCCGTACTGCTTCACCACTTTGATCGCCAGTGGATCATTGGCTAAGCCGAGGCGATGTTGCAAAATCATCAAAGTACTATCAATGCCTTCATGAATATCTACGGGTTTTTTCTCGGCTTGGTCTAACCGCGAGAAATTCCGCAGCGACAGCACAATCTGCCGAATGCGATCGGCTCCAACCTTCATAGAAGCCAACATTTTGGGCAAGTCTGCCGCCAAAAAGTCAAGATCGATCGCCGCAGCATAATCTTGAATCGGACGTTCAGGCTGGGGGTAGTGTTGTTGATAAAGCTGGAGAAGCGTGAGTAACTCCTTGGTGTATTCGCTGGCGTAGCTCACATTGCCATAAATGAAATTGACGGGATTGTTGATTTCGTGGGCCACTCCAGCCACTAACTGCCCCAGACTCGACATTTTTTCCGTCTGGATCAGTTGGGTTTGGGTTTGTTGCAATTCGTTCAGGGTTTGGGCGAGTTGCACCGTCTGATGCTGCGTTTGGGTGAGCAGTTCTGCTTGTTGAATCGCGACTCCCAACTGAGCCGCAATTTGGGTGACAAACTCAATCTCAGCCGTTGTCCACTCATGAGGCTGAGAGCATTGATGTACACACAACAAGCCCCAGAGTTCGTCACTTTGAATCAGCGGCACTACCAAATTGGCTCTGACTTGAAACCGCTCCAAAATCTTCAGGTGGCAATCACTCAAGTTCGTAGCATACAGATCAGACACCGCTTGAATGCGACCTTGTTGATAAAACGGGGCATACTGTTCGCCAAAGCAGTGGTCATGAACTCTGAGGTCTAGCACCGAGGTAAAACCAGGCAGCAGACTTTCGGAGACAAAGATACCATCTTGGTAACTAGACTCTGGCTCAAATCGAAACATCCCGACGCGATCGACGTTGAGCAGTTGGCGCACTTCTCTCGCCGTTGCCTGAAAAATTGTTTGTAGATCTAGCGATTCCCGAATTTTGGTAATGACCTCAAACAGAGCTTGCTGTTGCTCAGCAGTTTGCTCAATCTGTCTAGCTTGTGCTGTTGCCATTGCTGCCGTTGCACAGCTTTGCTCGTATAACTCGGCCTGTTGAATTGCGATCGCCGCCTGGTCAGCCAATTGCTCTAGCAACTCGATTTCAAAGGATTGCCAGCGACGAGGCCCTCGACACTCGTGAGCAATCAACAAGCCCCACAATTGCTCCCCCATCCGAATCGGCACGACCAAGTTAGCCTGCACTTGCAGATTGCTTAAAAACTCGATATGGCAAGGATGCAGGTCAGATTGCTTCACATGATCAACCGCCCGAATTCGACCGTGCTGGTATAAGCTGGCGTGTTCAGCCGGGAAGCATTCATCGGCATATTTTTCATGCAGAATCGATGCCCACTCTCCTGCCACTTCCTCAACGACAATTTCCCCTTGCCAACCTCGGACAAATTGATAAATCACCACGCGATCGGTATCGAGCAACCCCCGTACTTCTCGCACAATGGTTTGCAAAATCGTCGGCAGGTTGAGGGTGCTGCGAATTTGGTCACTGACTTGTCTGAGCAAACGAGCAGACTCTAAGGCTTGCTCCAATTCAGTGGTGCGTTTCTGAACTTGCAACTCTAAACTGACATTCAACCCTTGTATTTGTTGGTAGAGTTGCTGCTGCTGAATTGCCATAGAGAAGTGGTCGCCTAATGCGATCGCCAGTTCTCCATCTTCTGGAGTCCACGTCAAAGCTTGACCTTGCTTGAGTTCTCGCCAAACCTCAAAGGAGTTGCGGGGCTGGAGTTGTCGCTGGTCGGGGTCAAACCGTCCTGCCCACATGGTTTCAGTATCGATCGCATCTCGAAAAACACTCAGGTAGCCCAGGAATTGCTGGCGATACTGGAGCGGCACGACCAAAATGCCACGAATCCGAGTTGCTTGAAAAGCAGGAGCTAAGACTCGCAGTTGTGGCTCTCTATAGAGGTCGGTGACACAGATGAGCTTGTGAGACTCACTCTGTAATCCAGGTTGGAAATACCGCTGCCACATTGGGCTTTGCTCGATCACCCAAGGCTCGGTTTGTCCTGGCATCTGCGGTTGGGAGCCACAGATCGCCAAGGTGAAGGAGGAAGGGGCATGAGGTTCAAAAGCATAGAGCCTACCTCCCGACCCTTGCATTAACGTGACTGCCCGCTCTAAAGCTGCTTGGAGTTGCAGCGTGGGGAGGGTATGCAGCAGGCCTGCAATTTGATTGATGCTGGCTTCTTTCTCAGCTTGGGATCTGGCTTGCCGTAACAATTCTGATTGAGCGATCGCAATGGAAACTTGGTCTGCGACTTGCTGCACCACCTGTAACTCTGACTCAGTAACCGCGCGAGGTTCAGCATGGTGAGACACGAGCAGCCCCCACAGAATCGGTTCTTCTGCTTGGGTCCGCATATCTTGGTGCAAAATTGGCACCACTAAGGAAGACTTCACCCCCATTGCCGTTAAGTACGCGACATGGCAAGGGTCTACAGGGCGATAGCGGATATCTTCTCCTGTCAGAGGCATCCCAGTGTCTGGGTTGTCTAGAGGGCTTAACCCAATTTGCTCGGAGGCGAGGTCTACAATGGAGCGTTGCCGAGCTTTTAGAAACAGTGCCCGCGCATGTGGCGGAATATCATCGGCGGGAAAACTGAGGCCCGATAAGGAAGGGAGGCGATCGCGCTCAATGGACTCCGCAATCACTTCGCCACTTTCATCTGCACGAAAGCGATAAATCATGACGCGATCGCTTCTCAGGAATGACCGCATTTCTCGGACAGTCGCGATCAAGATTTCCTGTAGCTCTAGAGATTGCCGAATGCAGGTGGTGATTTTGTGAAGTAAAACCTCATGATCTTGATGATCAATACTGAGCTGTAAATCCTGCATTTCTGGCATTTCTCTATTCAATGACTTAATAGCGGATTAGATCTAAAAGAACCCAAAAGGTCTAGATGTATTTTGCCGTTTTTGAGCACAGCCGACATCGGTAAAAGCATCTAAAAATTTCTCAAAATTACTTAAGAAAAATCAATAACATTTTCACGATATTTCTTGTCTTACTAAGTTGCGAAACCCACGCCCAAAATTCAGCTTTTGTCATGCCGCTTTCGAGCTATTTCCGAGCTAGTTGCAGTTGAATGGCTTGACGAACTTGCATTAAAATCTTACCTAGTTGGTTTTGCCCAGTCCTCTGAGAGCCACAGCCCCAGTAGTAATCGGTAGGGGAGTCTTCCACAATTAATGCGTCTTGAGTAGAGAGCAAAATGGCTTGAATCTCTGAATGAGTCAAAAACTTGGTCAAAACCGCTTGATACATAATTTCTGTCTTGACTTGTTCCCAATCTTCTCGTAGTACTCGACAGCGATCGCGCCCCAAAGCTGCCGCTTCTTCAGGAGTATTTACCGCTCGAATTGTGGTGATTAGAGACTCATGTTCGGTGCCAATAAACTTTTGTGACTGGTAATAATGCTCAACCGTGGCCCAGGTGTGATCTGCAATATCGATTGGGTGGGGAGAAAAGTTGGAAAAACAGCCGTAGGGATCGCTAATTTTGTAGAAATAAATGGTCATCTTACACTTGCAGAGCTATTTAAACAGAATCCGGTTCATTGCAAGAATTTGTATCAATTACCAGCACCACTGAGCGATCGCGAGTGAAGGTTCTATCGCCCATAGGCCAAAGCTCAGGAATCGTTGATAATAGGGCAAAACCGTATCCTTCCTTTCCAGATGGTATGCATTCATGCCAACAGGTTCCTTTGAGAAGACTAACATTAGCTGGCAGACCCAGCAGTTGTTGCGGCAAGCGGGAGAGTGGATTGAGTTACAACTGAGCAAACTCTCGGTCAACCCCGATCGCCAAGATCCACAGCCTTTACCCAGTTGGTTAACGGATGTGATCGAATCCTTTTTACGGGTCGCTTTTTGGTTACTCGCGGGATTTTGTTTGCTTTGGATCGTTTGGCAGTTGTTACAAACCTTTTGGCCCTCTTTGCGTACTCTAAAGTTCCCTGCTTGGTTGCGGCGATCTAGAGTCCGCCCTGCTACGAACGCTCAAGTCAGCCAACTTGATGCTGCTGGATGGTTTCAGCGATCGCAAGACTACCAACGCCAAGGCAATTACCCAGAAGCCTTTCAAGCTCTGTATTTTGCACTGCTGCAATATTTAAGCGAAACCAATTTAGTGCCTTTGGAAGCCAGCCGCACTAATGGCGAATATTGGCAGCTAGTGCAACATTTTCCCCAAGCTTCGCTCTACCAGCTATTAATTACGACGCACGAGCAATTGCGGTTTAACAATATGGCGATCTCGCTAGAAACGTTGAATCGGTGTCAGAAAGCCTATCAAGAAATTGAGAGCCGTGTTCCTGCTGGGAGCCATCCTTCATGAATCCTGCTCAAAATCTTTCTCGGCGGCAAATGTGGTTTGGGCTTTTGATCGTGGGAGCGATCGCTTTACTTACATTGCTGACCGCTCCGACCCAGAATGCCTCCCGCAGTGGTTCCACTTATAGTCGTGGTCCCGACGGATACGGCGCTTGGTATAGCTTTATGAGCGAGCGAGGCACTCCCATCCAACGGTGGCAACAGCCGTTTGAACAACTGGCGCAAAATCCATTTAGTCCAGGAAAAACCACCTTATTACAAATCAACAGCGGGCTGAAGGAACCAGTCTTAGCGGATCGCCAGAAAACCTGGGTGGAGACAGGCAATACGCTGGTAATTTTAGGCGCACGAACCCCTGTCACCGATGCAACTTTCCGCACGTTGCAAACCAGCCCCGCTGGGGATGTACAGGTAGACACGCGAAGACGACACTACTTGACCAAGCAGGAAACAACCAGCTTGAAGCTAGGCGATCGCTTTGGCGCGGTGGTTTGGCAGCAATCTCTGGGGCAAGGCCAGGTGATTTGGGCGACTACCCCTTATCTTGCGGCCAATGCCTATCAAGACCATCGCGTTAATTATGAGTTTTTAGCCCGATTGGTAACTGAGTCTAAGCAGCCAATTTGGGTAGACGAATATCTGCATGGCTACCGCAATCCCAGCAACGCTACCGCTACAACTCCAGAAAAGCGATCGCGCAGCTTGCTAGCTTATTTAGTCAACACTGCTCTGCTGCCTGGATTCATTCAAGTTGCAGTATTACTGCTCTTAGGCATTTGGGCGCACAACCGTCGTTTTGGTCAGCCGATTTCAGTCACCGCTCCCGCTGTGGATAACAGTAAGGCTTACATTGAAGCTCTAGCAGGAGTTTTGCACAAAGCGGAATCTAGCGAATTTGTGATTGACACGATTCGCAAAGAAGAACAATTACAAGTGCAACGGGCTTTAGGGTTGGGCAATCAATTATTAGACTCTGAAACTTTGCTGATTGCTTGGACTCAACAAACCGGACGACCTGCCGCAGAATTAGCAGACATGCTACAACTGCGATCGCGCGGTCAAAAGGTCAGCGATCGTGACTTGCTAATTTGGCTAGAAAAAATCCAGACCGTTCGCCACCATCTACCTCGCTATTAAAGAACCTATGACCGAAACGCATGCGGTAATCACGCGCCTGGGCCAGGCTCTCAGCCAAGTTATTGTGGGTCAGCCTGCCCTAGTGCGGCAACTGCTGATCGCTTTACTCGCTAACGGCCATGTGATCCTAGAAGGCGTACCCGGTACAGGCAAAACGCTCCTAGTCAAAGTATTGGCCCAACTGGTACAAGCTGATTTTCGCCGCATTCAGCTCACCCCCGACATTTTGCCGTCTGACATTTTGGGCACGAATATTTTTGACCTGAACACACGCAGCTTCATCTTAAAAAAAGGCCCGGTTTTCACCGAAATCTTGTTGGCAGATGAAATCAACCGCACGCCACCCAAAACCCAAGCCGCTCTGCTGGAAGCGATGGAAGAACAGCAGGTGACGCTGGATGGCGAAAGCATGCCGCTACCGCCGTTGTTCTGGGTGATTGCTACCCAAAACTCTCTGGAATTTGAAGGCACCTATCCCCTCCCCGAAGCGCAACTAGACCGCTTTTTATTCAAGCTTTTGGTTGACTACCCCGACGCTAAAGCGGAAAAGCAAATGCTGCTGAATAGCCAAGCAGGGTTCCAATCGCGTCGTCTGGATCTAGCTCGGCTCAAAGCGATCGCGACGGTGGAGCAAATTTTGCAAGCTCGCCAAGCTGCTAAAGCGGTCAAAGTCGAGGAGCCTGTATTGGATTACTTGCTAGCTGTGGTACAACGCACCCGACAACATCCAGATTTAGCTTTAGGTGCTTCGCCTCGGGCTACCGTTGCCTGGTTGCAAGTGAGTAAAGCTCAAGCTTGGCTATCTGGGCGAGATTTCGTCACCCCCGATGACATCAAAGCGATCGCCCCTCCCCTACTCCGCCATCGCCTCATCCTCCGCCCCGAAGCGCAACTCGATGGCCTCAAAATCGACGCTGTGATTGGTTCAGTCCTCAATCAAGTTCCAGTACCCCGATGATTCCTTCCTGGCGAGTTTACGGTTTACTCTTCATCGGCATGGCGATCGCCACCATTTTGACGGCACTTTGGCCTGGTCAGTCTGAACCACTCTTGGCGGTGCTGGGGTTGCTGCTGTTTGATGCTGTGGTTTTGGGTTTAGCTTTTTGGGATGCTCGGCAGGTGCGATCGCATCAAATCAAAATTGAGCGCCAACCGCTGCATCGTCTCTCGATCGGTCGAGATAATCCAGTGGTGTTGGCAGTGCAGACAGGCGCACAACCTGCCAGGATTCAAGTCCGAGATGCTTACCCCACTGTGTTTAGCGTTTCAGCTTCGAGCCTGCAAGCCACCTTACCTGCTAACAGTAGCCAGGAGCTAACTTACACGATTCACCCCACCCAGCGCGGGCAGTTTCAATGGGGCAATATCCAGGTGCGGCAACTGGGGGCTTGGGGGTTAGCTTGGCGAGATTGGCAAGTGCCCCAAACTCAAACAGTGGATGTTTATCCAGATTTGTTGGGGTTGCGATCGCTCTCGATTCGCCTGACTTTGCAGTCTACTGGCAGCGTCCGCCAAGCTCGTCGGTTGGGAATGGGCACCGAATTTGCCGAATTACGAGAATATGGCTTAGGAGATGATCCGCGTTTGATCGACTGGAAAGCCACCGCTCGCCGGAGCCGTCCTTTAGTGCGAGTGTTGGAGCCAGAGCAAGAACAAACCTTAATTGTCTTGCTGGATCGAGGCCGTTTGATGAGCGCGCGGGTTCACGGTCTAACTCGGTTTGACTGGGGCTTGAATGCCACGTTGTCTCTAGCTTTGGCAGGTCTGAATCGGGGCGATCGCGTGGGGGTGGGAGTGTTCGATCGCCAGCTTCACACCTGGATTCCGCCAGAGCGGGGTCAGCACCATCTCACCAAGCTAATTGAGCGTTTAACGCCGATGCAACCGGAGTTACTGGAACCAGACTATTTGGGGGCTGTGACTCGCATGGTCAACCAACAAACTCGTCGTGCCCTAGTCGTAGTGATTACAGACGTAATTGATACCACTGCTTCGGCTGAGTTATTAGCCGCTCTCGCCCGCCTTAAACCGCGTTATTTGCCTTTTTGCGTCACTCTGCGCGACCCCCAAGTCGATCAACAAGCCCACGCCCTAACCCAGGATGTGCCCGCTACTTATAGTCGGGCTGTGGCTTTAGATTTACTGGCGCAACGTCAAGTCGCCTTCGCGGAGCTACGTCAAAAAGGAGTACTTGTTTTAGATGCGCCTGCCCATCAAATTACCGAGCAATTGGTCGATCGCTACCTACAACTAAAAGCCCGGAATCAGCTTTAGCCACTTTGCTCTGTTAGTTTTCTACGACTGCAATACATCAAAAAAAGTGTAAAAATTCCCATCCCTGTAAGGTATTTCAAAGACGAAGGAATGACGGGGCTAGGCGAGAAAAAGCCTTCAATGATTCCCGCAATAATCAGCATGGGTACAATGCCATAGGTTAGCTGCGCTGCCTTCGTGCCATACAGCCGCAAGGCATCAGCACGGCGATATTTACCTGGAAACAACAGCCCTTTGGCGATCAGTAAGCCTGCTCCTCCTGCTAGAAAAATGGCAGGCAACTCTAGCGAACCGTGGGGAAAGACAAAGGCCCAAAATGGATAAGCTAAATTATTTTGGCCTACCAAAGTAGCGATCGCTCCAATACTTAATCCGTTGAAAACTAATAGAAATAGGGTGTAAAGTCCTGCGGTTATGCCCCCCGCGATCGCCCCAAAAGATACTGACAAATTGTTGGTCATAATTTGACTGGAAGCGAGGGGTTCAATCCCCACAATCGACCCCATCCACAATTCACCTTTGTCTCGCACTTTGGTAATCAGTTCACCCGGCACTATCAGCGATAAAAAGGTCGGGTCTTGCCAAGCGAACCACCAAGCTACTAAAGCCCCAACGAGAAAACACGCGGTTGCTAAAGCAATGTAGGTCCACGTTTCTTGCACCAAAGCTGGAAAGCCCCAGCGGTAAAAATCTAGAGCCGCTTGCCATTCCTGCCGTCTGGAGCCTTGATAAATTTGCGTATAGCTGCGAGAAGTGAGGGTCTGCAAGTCTTGCACCAAAGCAGCCCCAACTTGATTAGTACGGGCACGGGCTAAATCCGCTGAAACGGAGCGATATAAACTGGCTAATTCTTTAATTTCAGCGGCTGGAAGTGTCTTTAATCCTCGTTTTTCGACTTGCTTCAGTAAGGCATCTAAGCGTTTCCAGTTCGGTTCACGCCGTGCAATCCAGCGCTGAATATTCATACTTTGTAAATTTTCATTCCGCTCTAAGCTAAGCGTAGCCTAAGATAGCGTCAATCTGGTTCCATTCATTCCCAGGAGAACTTGGCTCGTGTCGTCGCCCAATTTGAGCCCTTCTAGTCCTATTCGGCCCCTCAGTATCGGTAACATTGTGAGTGCGGGGTTCCAACTCTATCGCTCTCATTTCAAGCAGTACTTAGGATTGGCTTGTAAAGCAGTTTTGTGGGCTATTATTCCCGTCTATGGCTGGGCTAAAGCATCCACTATCAATGCTGCAATTTCACGTTTAGCTTTTCAAGATTTAGTGAATCAGCCAGAGAGCACCAGCACCGCTCGCAACCAACTGGAGCCAAAGCTTTGGCAATTTTTAGTGGTGCAACTTCTAGTCGGACTGATTCTTTTTGGGGTTAACTTTGGCCTATCGATCGCTCAGGCAATTCTTTTAGGGATACTAGGAGGTATCTTGGGGGCCGAGTCTGCCCTTATAGGTCTGGTTAGCGCCATTACTAGCATTGTGGTTCTCGTGATCTACATTTGGGCTTACTCTAGATTTTTTATTCCTGACGTGGTGCTAGCTCTGGAAAACCAGGTGGATGGAACTAAGGCCATTAGTCGCTCTTGGGAGTTAACTCAGGGGCATGTGCTAAGGCTACAAGGGGTGGTGCTAGTGGCAGGTTTGATTACCTTTCCGCTCATTGTTTTAGCAATTATTCCACTGATCCTAGCGATCGCGTCTTTGGCCGCAGTATCCGTCACTGGAGGAGGGCCTGATGCTGGAGCCATAGGCTTGTTCTTGATCTCCCTGCTGGTCAGCATTGGGTTAATTATTTTTACCAGCATTGTCACTGCTCCCTTTTGGCAAGCCATTAAAGCGGCTGTCTACTATGACCTCAAAGGTCGTCGAGAAGGGATGGGCTTTAAGCTGCGCGATCGCGGCACTCCGTAATTGCTTTTGCTAAGAGTTACTGTAAGGCTGCTATGCGCTTTTTCAATCGCATTACTCTCCAGACACCCGAAAGTGTAGAACTGGAGTTTACGTTGGCAGGGATTGGCAACAGAGCCTTAGCGCTCCTGATTGACTACATGGTGTTGTTAATCCCCTTCATCTTGGCTCTGTTCTTTTGGCTCTTTGTTGCTGACCAAGTTCTAGAGTTTTTCGTTGGCGTTTTTGGTAGGGCCGATGATGTCGATCTGTGGTTGCGAGCCATCACAGTCTTGATCAATTTCGTTATCTATGAAGGATATTTTGTTGGTTTTGAAGCCCTTTGGCGGGGACAAACCCCTGGTAAACGCTACACCAAAATTCGGGTGCTGCGGGATGACGGCAGACCTATAGGTATTGCTCAGGCTACCTTACGCGCCTTGCTCCGCCCTCTTGATGACACCTTGTTTCTGGGCATGTTTCTAATTGCCTTTGGTCGAAAAGAAAAGCGTCTTGGTGATTGGCTAGCGGGCACCGTTGTAGTCCAAGACGAGCACCCCACTGCCACCGCGTTCTCAACGTCTCAGGCAGCCCAAGATTTGGCGGTTCAGTTGCTCCAACTTGCGGATTTATCTCACCTACTGCCCGATGACTTTGCTGTGATTAGAGAATACTTGCAACGTCGCAGTGAAATGTCTGCCAAGGCCAGGTCAGAAGTCAATTTACAGTTGGCTCGTCAGGTGAAGGAGGTGATTTTATTAGAGAAGGTACCGTCGAATACGACACCAGATTTGTTTTTAGAGGCGGTTTATCTTGCCTATCAACAGCAAGTTTCTAAATAAATGTAGGGCGCACCGCGTACGCCCTAGGGGTGCATGGGGTATAGCTTTTCAACCGCCCATGCCAGGAATTAAATTGCTCGTGAGCCGCTTAATCGCTCGGTTGGCGACATCGGCGTAGCGCAACTCTCCACAGAGAATTTTGCCCATGCGCTCTGTGGCGGAAGGGCGCTTGATGCCAACCTTATAACCAATTCCAGGCACCCGATAGAACAGACCCGCGATGCGTTGTGCCCAGGCCATATCTTCGCCCCATTCTTCGTTGATGATCTGCGTATAGCGCTCTAGAGCATTGCGATCGCCTGCTAAAGCTTGACTAACAGCTTCAGCCGCCTTCATGCCACTGAAAATGGAAGGCCGAATACCTTCTGCGGTAAAGGGATCAACGACACAAGCTGCCTCTCCTGCTAGTACCGCATTTTGGGTGTGTAGTTTCTGATTGCCGTCCCACAGGCACAGTGGGTGGCCATATTGTTGGCTAGACTTTACATCCACGCCGAACAGGGTGGCATACTCAGCCAGCAAAGCCTTCATATCCTGAGGCTCACCCCCTCGGAATGTACCGATACCCAGGGAATAGCCATCTGCTTTAGGGAAGTTCCAGATGTAGCCATTCTTGACCATGCCGAACTCAAAGTGAATGGGGTTGCCGCTTTCTACTTGAGCGGGCACCTCTGCTTCCAAAGCTCCTGCCAAGCGCCGCTTCCGTTCTTTGAATTTTAGCCACTTCGCCATTGGGCCTTTGGCACCATCCGCAGCGATGAGGTAGCGGCCTGTAACGGGGCCATTCGCTGTATCTACTTGCCAGTGGTCGCTCTTAAACTGAATTCCTGTGACTTCCGTGTTGTCTCGTAGCTCTACTCCCTGCTTTTGGGCTTGCTGTACTAAGAAGTGATCAAACACATCTCGCCGCACCATCCACATGGGCTCTGGAGTTTTTAGCTCTACTTCCACTGGATCTTCCATGTTCCAGGTGAAGCGTACGGAGTTGACCTTGAGTGAAATCGCTGGCGTGAAGTCGAAGTCAAACCATTGGGCGACTTGAGGCGAGACTCCACCTCCGCAAGGTTTGTAACGGGGTAGAGATTCTTTTTCTAGCAGCAGGACAGAACGGCCTTGCTTGGCTAAGTGGTAAGCGGCAGTTCCTCCCGCTGGCCCTGCGCCGACGATAATGCAGTCAAACATCATGCTCGCATCTCACTCTTGAATATCAGTTCACAACTCCAGCCTTGCTGATCTCTTAGGACACTCAGGACAGGAAGTGGCATCTAAACCCAACACTTTTAGTTGAAGTGCTCAACTAGACAATCCTCATCATCTCATTCCATCCAGAGCTGACAGACCGAAGTAACTCGGTGAATGTTTCCACGTTGAGCTTAAATCGTAAAACAGCATACGAATAACCCTGCCGTCTTTCAGGGGAAAACAGCAGGGGTTTCACAAGTGTGCTTGGCAATTCAAGTTTCAAAGTGGAGGAATTTGTGCCGTCTCAACAACAATCAATCCGTGAAATCACTACAGTTATACAGTTCATTGAATGCACTGAGTGCAAAGTCGCTATGTGACCTCTAGGATAGTTTGTGAAGGATTGATGAAGTTCTGAGCGGCAAAACACGCTTGAAATGAGGCTAAGCAGATGAAATGGGAAGTATGTGTGCAGTATGCCAATGGCAGTAAGCGAGTTCTGCGTTCTTATCAGAATCGCGAGACTGCATTGAAGTGCATCGATACAATTTACTCCGTTCAGGGTTATCCCATGCACTTAGCTTATATAGTTCGTCAGACACCCATGCCAGCGCTTCAATACGTCTAAGCTGAGCTTCAGAACAGCGATTGAGCATAGCTCCCTAGACTGTCCTTTTAGACTGTGGTGATATCTTTCTCCTTTTCTGCCAAGACTTCTTCAATTCTGGCAATGTACTTGTCCGTCAGCTTTTGAATTTTGTCCTGTAAGTCCCGCGCTTCATCTTCGGACACTTCGCCAGCTTTTTCTTGTTTGCGGACGCTATCAACCGCATCGCGGCGCACATTACGAACTGAGACTTTGCCTTCTTCCGCGAACTTTGCCGCTAGCTTCACGAGTTCTTTACGGCGATCGCTGGTGAGCGGTGGAATATTTAGGCGAATGGTTGAGCCATCGTTGCTAGGGGTTAAGCCAATGTCGGACAGGGAAATGGCTTTTTCGATCAAACTCAAGCTACCGCGATCGAAGGGTTGCACCGTAATCGTGCTGCCATCTGGAGTATTAATGGTTGCTAGGGACTTGAGCGGCGTTGGGGCTCCATAATATTCCACCATGACTCGGTCGAGTAGGGATGTGTTGGCTCGTCCCGTCCGAATTGTATTAAAAGACCGTTGAGTCGATTCAACGGCTTTTTGCATCGAATTTTCAGCGTCAGCTAATTTCACAAGAACCTCCCACAATCGTTCCAATGGGTTCTCCCGTCACGGCGCGTAGAAGGTTGCCACGTACCGAGAGGTCAAACACAATAATAGGAATGTTGTTATCTTTGCACAGTGCGATCGCAGTACTATCCATTACGCGCAAATCTTGCTGCAAAACATGGGCGTAGGTCAGGCTTTTGTATCTGCGGGCGTTTGGATTGAGGTGCGGATCGGAGTCGTAAACCCCATCCACTTTAGTCGCCTTAAACAACACATCCGCACTGATTTCTGCCGCTCGTAAAGCTGCTGTCGTGTCGGTTGTAAAGAAGGGATTGCCAGAACCCGCCCCAAAGATTACCACGCGCCCTTTTTCGAGATGACGAATGGCTCGCCGCCGAATGTAAGGCTCTGCCACTTCTTGCATTGCGATCGCGGTTTGCACCCTTGTAGGCACACCAATCTGTTCGAGAGAGTCTTGCAAGGTCATGGCATTCATGACGGTGGCAATCATCCCGATATAATCGGCAGTTGCCCGATCCATCCCAGCTGCCGCTCCCTTGACACCGCGAAAGATATTGCCGCCGCCAACGACAACCGCAACTTGGACTCCAGTTGCCGCAACATCTGCCACTTCTTGGGCAATAGCTTGAACCACTGCTGGGTCAATGCCATAAGCTAGATCGCCCATCAGGGCTTCACCGCTTAGTTTGAACAAAACCCGCTGATAAACAATCCCCATGTAGCGACTACTTCTTAACTCAAATTGCCTCCAACTAAAGATAACACTAAGCTGTCGGAGGTCAGCTTTTAGAAGGACTGAGTGCAAATTGCCTGTGACCTAACCCCCAGCCCCTCTTCCCTACCAGGGAAGGGGAGATAGATTCAAAGCCCCTTGCCGCGTCGGAGAGGGGTTTGGGGAGAGGTCAGACCATGCCAGCCGCTAAACTCGCCACTTTACAGAACAACCGACAGGCTCCGTCTCGGACACAGGAACTGGAGTACCTTCTAGAACGCGGGCGATCGCAATTTGGAAGTTGGGCGATCGCACTGCACTGGCGTCTTCTGGGTTGTCATCAATACGCCCGTGATAGCGCACAATGCCTGCTTGGTCTAACAAGAAAATTTCTGGCGTTATTTTCACCCCAAAGCTACGAGCTACGTCTTGAGTCACATCTCGTAGATACGGGAAGTTGAGCTGTTGCTCGATCGCAAAGTGCTTCATATTCTCGAAGCTGTCAGCCGGGTATTGCGTCGCATCATTGGCGTTTATGCCAATTAAGGTAAACTTTTGGGCTTGAAAGGTGGCTTGAATTTGCTTAAGGCGGTCTAGATAGAGCCGTACGTAAGGACAGTGGTTGCACATAAACACCACCCCTACCGCTTTCGACCTTTCTAGATAACGGGCCAGATGGTGAACCGCATTATCTATTCCTGGGAGTTCAAAGTCTGGAGCGTAGCTGCCAATTGTTGTACCTACTGTTTCCATGAAACTGAATCCGCTGAATGTTCAGAAGAATTTAACGGGCAGCAGCAGAGGCTTCCCATCTAGCTCTCCATCATAATCTGCTCGTTGCAGGAATGCGCCTACGACTGAGAATAAGAGTGCGAGTGTGGTGACGGCATCCCTAGCAGTTGCTTCACTTTTGTCAAAATTACCTCTAAACCCGCATCTTTCGCTGCCAAATCGTCGGCCATAAAATAGGGTCGTTGGCTGATTGCTGCTAACCCATTTCTGTCAATCCAGCCAGATACTAAAAGGCAGAAAGGCGGATGTTCCAAGGATGATTTTAAGCGGTGAATAATGCCGTAGCCATCTAGCTGGTTGCCTGATTCAGACAGGGGATCGAGAACAAAATCAATAATGACTAAATTGTACTGAGCTGCGACGGTAAAAAAATGATTAGGATCTGTAAAGATAGTTACCAGAAAATCTTTTCTCAAGAATCTTTGAACTGATAAACTCCAGTAAACGTCGTCATCCAAGACTGCAATCTTATACATTTTAGCTAGGAGTTAACGCTCCTCTTCAAATGAGCCTGTTACATTGCTAAAATAATGAATTTTTGGGTGACTCCCTATCGCTAGTAACAACTTAATTTCTTTATGATTTCATCCTATCAGCCCGATAAAAATCACCGAGCAAAGTTAGGATTACTTAGGAATCAAATTTTTATTTCACAATCTTTGTAACTATTTTTAAATTACTAAAACGATAGATTTAGTTGTATGAAACCCTATCAGCGAATTGCGATCGCGGAATGTGGAGAACCCCTCGCAGCCATTCCGCTGGATGTATTTTCCACAGAATGTCCCCATGCTTACCAAAAGCTAGGCGCTCCCTATGGCAACAAATCTCCTTATTTTTTACGAACACAAGTCGTGGCTCGGTTACTCCAAGCCCAACAGCAACTACAGGCCTATTGTCCTGGTTGGCGGATTCAAGTTTTTGATGCTTACCGCCCGATCGCAGTGCAGCAATATATGGTGGACTACACGTTCGCGGAATTGGCTCAGGCTCAAGGGCTACAACTTCAGGAACTCACAGACGCTCAAAAACAAACAATCTGGGAGCAAGTGCATCAGTTTTGGGCTGTCCCAAATGTGAACCCTGCTACACCGCCGCCGCACAGTACGGGCGCTGCGGTAGATGTAACGCTGGTGGATGCATCCGGTGCCACTGTAAATATGGGTTCTCCCATTGATGAGATCTCCCCCCGCTCCTATCCGGATTTCTTCGCCAATCAGCCAGAATCGGAGGCGCAGCAGTATCACCAAAATCGCCAACTCCTCAAGCAAGTCATGACGAGTGCAGGTTTTCTGCAACATCTAAATGAATGGTGGCACTTCTCCTGGGGCGACCAACTGTGGGCTTGGTTGAGCACTGGGGCTAACCCGAACCCCGCTCCCGATATCATCACTGCTCGTTACGGTCAGGCTGAACCTTAGCTAGATGGTGGTTTGGTAACGCAGCTGGTGTCTAACAAAATTAGGCTTTCTGTACTCAAGACTGTACAACGGGGCATGGTTTGGGCGATCGCGGGCGTAATCCCTTGTTCTAGAAGAGTTTGCGCCTCGCTCACTACAGGTTGAAACTGCCGCAGCCAACGATTACTTGCTAAGTAATGGGGGGTAAAAGCTTCTTGATCTAAGAGCCAAAAGTCAATGCCGTATTGCTGAACCACCTGTTGAACAGCCTCGAGGTTGGGGCTGTACTGTGCTTGTAGTAAGTCTGTGACTCTTTGGCGGAACTGGTCGTAATATCCCTGATGAAAAGGAATAGCGTACTCTCGTCCGATCAAAATCGATCGTTGAGCAAAATAGGGTAGGAAATTGGCTTCCTCGGATAGCGAGGCCACCAAACTATCTTTTGGTGTTTTTTGCAAGAACTCATAGAGAGCTGGAGCCTGACCTACTTTGTATTTAGTAGAGGGAAAACTCCGGTCATAACTGGGATATAGCAACAAAGCCCCACTGAGCAACAGGGTAATGCCAAGAGCAAGCTGCTGTTTTTTCAGGGACTGAGACTGGATTGCCCATCGTAGCAATACCTCTAGTAAAGCGACCAAGACAATTCCTGCCGCGATCGCCGTAATCACTCGAAAACTGTGCTGGGTATAACGGCTGGGCAATTGCAGCTTAAATAGCAACAGGTGAGCGATGATAAACAGCCCCAGCGAAGCCCCCAAAAGCTGAACCAACAACCGGATTTGGGGCTGCACTTGTTGAAGCAGGGGAAAGCGATCGCGCGATCGCCAAAGGATCGGCAGCAGTAACCCTACCAACAGCAGGGGAGGCAACCATAGCGCCGGAAACACACCACTGCGATCTGCAACCAGCCAGAACTCCCAAGGGTTATCGACAAAGTAGCGACTCCGACCTTTCTCTCCGTATTCTGGGAGCTGTTTCGCTTCTGTGGCTGTAGTGACAGGCCCAAAGTCCGAGGTTTGCAACACGAAAGGCAACAGCACCAGAAATGCCACGACTAATCCTGCCGCACAAAACACATAATCTTGGCGATCGCGGGAGAAACTCAGCCGCCCATTTTCCCACCGAACTAACGTGAGAACGAGTGTCCCAGCACTAATCAAAAGAATTTGCGGATAAAACAACCCTTGCAACGCGATCGCCACCAAACAAGGCAGGAGCGATCGGCGCAGCAGGTAGTAAAGAAATGCCAAAAACAATGGATATAAGAAGGCTCTCGGTGTGGCGGAGATCAAATCATCCTTCATCCAAACATTCTGGTTCAGCAATAGGGTTGCGAGAAAACCCGCCGCAGGCACCGGAAACAGTTGTAAGCTGACTCCAAAACAGTAGCCCGTCATCATCAGCCCTAACGCGATCGGCAACAGCTTGTTGAGCAGAAAAGGATGAATGCCAATCGTGGCAAACAGTTGGTAAAAGGTGGTGTATCCCCAAGGCGCTACGGATTGAAAATAGTCAGCAATAAAATCATTTGGCAGCAATCCTGGATCAATAAACCGCTGCATCCAAAACACATGCTGACGTGCATCATCCTGAACCACATAGTCGCTGCTAAACGCTTGCTGTAGCGCCATGCAGCCGTAGATAGCAGCAAAGGTCAGACTCAGAGTGAACCAAAAAGTTAACTGGGCCTTGGAAGGTTTAGCCGTAGTCAACCCGTGATGCAAATGCGTAATCAGCATAGGAATAACTAAAAACGTTTTTTCTGAAGCTTTGTTAGGGCTAAAGGGCCAAGATATTGTCCCAGAAACGGTAGACCCGCGATCGCCTGCAAGAGATAGCGTACTGTGCACAACACCCCCAGGGCCGCAGCAGTGGGCGGACTAAGAAACGGTTGATAAAGTACCAGAATGGCTGCATCTCGCGTGCCAATTCCCGCAAAAGTCAGAGGCAACAACCCGATTAAAATTGCTAAGGGAGCCAAGGCCAGACTGGCTAGAAAGGGAGTCCAAGCCTTTAATGCCAGGATGAAAAACCAAATTTGCAGCAGATGTAGAAACCAAATGAATACAGAAGTTGCAGTGACTCCCCAAAGTTGTGCCTTGTTGTTCCAGAAATAATCCTGCATTTGGTTCCACGAGAGGCGGAATTTCTCTAACTTGGCTCGAAAAGAGCGGGGGGCGATCGCTTTACCTGCCGTAAATAGTACCTGTGTAAATTGACGGGAAGCTAGAAACAACAAACCTAGCGAAAGACCTAGCAAAACACTAAGTGTCAGGCTCCAGAATAACCAGTCCTTGTTGGGGTAGAAGATTAAGCCTAAAGCGCACCAAAAAAGCAGCGACAACATATCGCAGGCTTTCTCAAACACAACCAGAGATAAGGCAAGAGCACTATCTAAGTAACCCCGCTGCTTAATGAAATAAGCCTTAGCTAGCTCGCCCATTTTCGATGGCAGCACGACATTGAGCGCACTGGCAACTAGAATTAAACGATTGGTCTCCCCCATACCCAGAGTGACACCGGGCGGCATGAGCTGCTCCAGACGCCAGGCCGTACAAAGCGTGATCGGGACAACCATACTGAGACTCACCAGCATCCACAGCCCATTGCTAGCCTGAAAGACCTGAATCAACTTGTGAAGGTCAATTCGCCAGTAAATCATGCCTAAGATGGCTAGACTGGCCGCAACTAAAAGTAGCCGTTTCATGCTTGCAAGGTCAATTGAGTCATCCTGTGGCTTACCCGAAACGCATGAAGCTCCAATTTTGGCTTATGAATGGGCCTATGAATGAATTTTTGTCTTTGGAGCGTTCATTTCAGCTTTTCGGCTACGTAACTGAATATCCTCTAGCAACCTGCGATTTACTGCCATCAAATCGGCCACCAAACCAAACATCCAGAGCTGAAAGCCTACCAAAATCAAGATGGCTGCCAAGATCAAGCTCGGCAGATTGGTGGCAGGAGTGACACCAAAAGATAACCAAAGCCAGCGTAATCCCAACAACACACCGAGGAAAAACGGAATGCTGCCTAAAACAGCGAAGAACCGCAATGGCTTGTAAGCCATGAAGATCCGCAAAATTGTAAATATGGAACGCCAAATATAGGAAGGAATGCTTTTGACCAGGCGTGAGGGTCGGAGGTATTCGTTAGTGCGGATGGGCACCGACCGAATTGCCATCCCCTTTTGCCCCGCCTGAATAATCATCTCCAGCGTGTAGGTGTATGAATTGAAGACATTCAACTGCATGGCTGCATTGCGGCTAATGGCCCGGAAACCACTCGGCGCATCAGGAATGTTGGTGTTGCTAGCCATGCGAACTACCCAACTACCCAGTTTCTGCAATAGCTTTTTGGCGGGAGAGAAATGCTTGATTTTGCTGATGGGACGGGCTCCCACCACAATTTCCGCCTCGCCCAACAAAATTGGTGCAATCAAATTAGGGATATCATCCGCGCAGTACTGGTTGTCAGCGTCGGTGTTAACGATAATATCAGCGCCCTCTTGTAAGCAGGCTTGCAGACCAGCCATAAACGCCTTGGCTAGTCCCTGATTAGTCGGCAGTCGTACGATGTGATCGACCCCATTGGCTTCAGCAACTTCTACGGTGCGATCTTGGCTTCCGTCGTCAATGACCAACCACTCGACTCTGCCCACCCCAGTGAGGCGACGGGGTAAAGCGGCTAGGGTAGTGGCAAGCGTTCGTTCCTCGTTGTAGCAGGGAATTTGAATAATTAATTTCGTCATTGCTCAGTAGATAGCAAGCCTAGGGCCAAAGGTGACAACTCACAGAGATGGGCTGTGCCTCGAACGCCTCAAATGCTTCAAATATGTGGAGAATATTGCTGCTTGGTTAATTCTTCTAAGTGCATGCTACAGGATTTAGCTACCTGCGATCGCGCTTTCAATCAGCTCTACCGCTCTAAACACCCCATTGGTGTAGCTGAGCTGCCGTTGCTGTCTTGGTTCGGCGGCTTGCTGAAGTAGGGCTTTTACTAGCGCGATCGCCTCAGTCACGCTACACACTTCATAACTATGCTGCTGGGCGCGACGAGCTTGGCGATCGTACAGACGTTTGAAAGCAAAGGAAATCAACGGCACCTTGAGAGCCGCACATTCGTAGGTCGTGTTGTATCCCGCCCCTCCCACCACCACATCGGCCATTTGCAAACAATCCATTCCGGGCCAATGGGACGCCCACAGTTCTGGAGGACATTGGGGTGGGCATTGGGGCGATAGGCAACGCACAGTTACTTCTGGTAGAGCTTGGTGCAGTTGATATGTCAGGGTTCCGAATAGCTGGGTTTCAGTTGAACCTAACCCCCCAGCCCCCTTCCCCGGTAGGGAAGGAGGAGCCGAACCTGAGGCACAGATGATTACAACTTGGGTAGGGTTAGTAGGAAGACGGAGGAGCGATCGCGCTTGATCTAGAGGCATTAGCTCATCGGCGCTACGAATTAACCAAGGTGCGGTGTGCTGAGCCTGGGGTAAATAGGCTAGAGGTACTTCATAGCCTTCTCCAGGAACTAAAATTTGCTCAAAATGCTGCTCAACAAATTCAGCTAGCCCTTTGGCTTGGACATATTGCGGGTTAAGGTCGCGGTGAACCAAAATTCGAGGTACCTGAAGCTGCGGCAGAATCTCTGCCAATTCACCGCCCAACCCCCGTGGAAAGGTATCAACAATCAAACAGTCATATTTGGTTTGCAAAAGAAACTTCTGTACGCGATCGCAAGTTTCTGCACGACTGAGATCAGGTGCGATCGCCTCTAAACAAACATCTCCTCTCTCCCCCTTCCCTAGTAGGGAAGGGGGCCGGGGGGTTAGGTCCAATCGCTCTAAAACGTACTCAACACAGGAACTATTTGTCAGAATTGTGACCGCATGACGACGAACTGCAATTCGCCCTAGCGCCAAAGCTCGGTTCAAATGCCCCCAACCGCCACCTAGGGCATAAATCACCCAATGTTGCCGAGGGCGATCGCGCTGACCGTTCAACTTGCGCCCATATCTTGCTCAAAATCAGTATCAGCCTCGCGCTCAAAGCTGGCACTATCCGCATCGGTGAAGTCAATGTTGCGAGTTTCAGCGTTGTAGGCGTAGGAATCGCGGTTGTCGTAGTAGTTACTGCCCCAATACCCCGAATGGTAAGTGCCGTAGCCAGAGTAGTAGGAGCGCTCATAAAAATAGGGATCGTTGTTCACCTGCCCACTGTTGCAGTAAGGGCAACCCACGGTAGTCGTGCGACCACAGCGGCGCGGAAACAAGAAGCCCACTTGGCGATCGCACTCTCCAGCACTGTTAAAAGCCGCAGCACTTGCTTCTTCATCACTTACTGCCGCTGCCTCAGGGTTGAACTGAACTTGCAGATCGTAGGAGCCAATTTGAAAATGATCGCCATCTTGTAAGGGGCTGGTCGTGGTGCTGACCCCATTCACCCGCAATCCTTGCCCACCACTTTGATCGACGATCACTAGTTCCCCTGCTTGCTCATCAATTAGGGTGTGATAGTCAGCGACTTGAGCATCCTCCAAAACAAGGCGGGAAACCCGGTTCCCCTCTAGTATCCCTGGCATCAGGGCAAATTCTCGTCCTAAGGCGATCGGCGTTTCTAGAACAGAGGTTTGAGCTTGCCCGGTAGCCAAAGCGGTTCGAGTCAGTTGCAGCCGCACTACTGACCTCCAGCCTGATTTAGAGCATAGGCTAGAGCCACTTGCTGTTCTTGGCTCAGTTTGTCAAAGCCAAAAGGGGCGATCGCGATCGGCGCTAGATTGGATTTGGTTGAGAGAACGGTTTGGTCACTGGCATTCCGGAGTGAGACTTTGCCCTCTTTAACTTTGACTTTGTAAAGTGATTGTTTTTGCGGGGTTTCAATTTCAAACCCGTAGTCTCGCACTTTAATGCGATAAACAAGCTGATTTGTGCCTGTTTCTAATTTGTAATCTCCATCATTTTGTCGTCGCACCACATAGAGTTCTTGGCTTTGGTCTGAATTTTTCAGCTTCCAATAATCATTTTCAGGGACGACATAGCCTAAGACTTGATCTGTCGCATTTTTGATCTTAATCTTCTGCTGTCCATCTACATTTAAGCGAACTAACTCTTGGTTCTTACCATTAACTAGCTTGGCTCCATCAGGCATGAACCGTAAGACAAAAGCTTCAGCACCATCTTCCTGCTTAAATTTAATACTTTCACTCGTTGAAGTAGATGGTTCACTAGTAGCGGCAACCGGAGTGGATTGAGTGGAGGAGGTTTGAGGGGTATCAACAGCCTTGTTGCAGCTTCCTACACTAATAGATAGCAAGATGACCAAACAACTAGTTAAAAAAGAGCGAATTATACTCATAAAATCTCATTGCAAACTTATTCGGCTTTTTTGGAAAGCACTCTAGCTAAATTCAACACTTGATACACACTTAAGAACATCAGGGCGATCGCTTGATATAACTGCTCGACCTGCTCAGGTTGGTTCCAAGGTGGTGTTCTGACTCGTAAGTGAATATCTTTTTCATCAATATCTAAGCGCTTTAGTATGACTTCGGAGGGTAGCTGGATTGCACCTGTGGCCTCGTCTCTGAGGATGGGCACTGCACCGTACCGTTTGGCGGAGTAGTCCATCTCCAGATTCAGTTCCAAACGCTTCGATTTTGTCTTCGACTTATATTTTTGTTTACCACTCGACGATCGCTTCCAACCATACTGAGTTTGAGCGACTTCAGTTGTAGTCAAGAGAAACTGGTTGCCGTCTAGAAACTCGCTTTGTACTTGTAGCCAAGTATCTCGAAAAAAGTCAATTTTCCAACCAGGGCGATAGGGGTGGGGAGCTGTATGAGTTTGCTTCTCTTTCTGGTTGGGTTTACTCAACACCAAAGTGAACGAAATGGGTTCTGTCTCGCTCACATCGCGTGCCAACATTTGCAATACTTTTTGGGCGATCGCATAGCGATAGTTGGCTACATTTAAGCGACCCTTTCTAGCCATTAAAACGCCAAATATAACTGCTGCGATCGCTAGCACAGGGCAGAGAATAACGCCCACAACTGGAATGAAAATGGAGACAAACGCCGCAATCCCAAAACCAATCAATAAATTGCGATATCGAGCTTGTTGTTTCTCAGCCATGAGATCTAAAGCTGCGATTTCATCTAAATCCTGTAGGACTTGAGCGATCGCAGCAGTGCTTTGATAAATCAAACTCTTTCTTAAAGTGGCAAGCTCAACAGCCATAATCTAAACCTTAATTAATCCATAAATTCATCTGGTAGGCTGCGTTATAACGCACCTTGTTGTAAATATTTGAGCATTATTTTGATCCGAAAAATTCCCCAAAATAATCCATCGTTTTGTAAGAGATCGATTAGTTACGCTGTGCTAACGTATCCTACAAAAAATAAAATCACTTATTCATTACGCATTCTAAGCTTGGCAAAGCAGAGTTCCAAAAAACTCAACAGAATGCAATCTTTACGAGCTAAAAACTGCTTAGTTGTTAAATATATTTACTTGAGTTCTTCAGAAATTCCGCATAAGCACTCTGTAGTTAAAGCAGTTCTAAGTCTTCACTGATATTTTCTGAAGTTTGTACCGATCGCTATGCTCTCCGCCAAGTTTAGTTCTATCGCGCTGTTGTTTGCCTTAGCCTTGCCCTCCGTAGAGCTGATTCTGCCAGTCTCTAAGGCGATCGCTCAAACCACCGCCACGCCAAAACCCGCACCCACAGCCCAGAAAACTGAAGCGGATCAATTGCAAAAGCAAGGCTTTGCTCAACTCGAAGCCCAAGAGTTTGCCGCCGCAGAAAAATCTTGGCAACGGGCGCTCCAGATTTACCGGAGCTTGGGCGATCGCGAAGGTGAGTTTCTGATTCTCTACTCCTTAGGCTTGTTGCATTACAGCCAGCAAGAGATTCCGCCCGCAGCTAGCTACTACGAGCAAGGGCTGAAACTGGCGCGGCAGTGGGGCGATGCCGAAAAAGAATGGCAAATGCTGAGTACCCTCGGTACAGTTTATGTGTCTGTAGGAGAGAATAAGCAAGCGCTGAGCTACCTGGAACCTGCCCTTGCCTTGGCCCAAAAGTCGCAGGATGTGCCGAAGCAAGCGCAAGCGTTGGAAAACTTGATCAAAATCTCGCAAGAGATGGGAAACTTCGCCCAGGTCAAAACTTATCAGCAAAAGCAAGCTTCGATCGCGGCCCAACTTCCCCAACCTGCTACTAGCCCCTTAGACTCCACAATGCAAGCGCTAAAGGAAGGGCAAGCATTACTCAGCCAAGGCTCTAGAGTATCGGTGCAGCAAGCGATCGCTAAATTTGAGCAAGCCAGAGCCAGTGCCAAGAGAAGTGGGGAGCGGCAGCAAGAAACCTTAGCTTTGCTAGCTTTGGGAGCCGCGCACGACAGCTTAGGCCAGAAGCAGCCAGCCCTGGAGGCTTACAAGCAAGCGCTGCCGTTAGCGCAACAGTTAGGCGATCGCTACAGCCAAGCCGCAATTTTGGTCGGGATGGGGCAGCTGCAAAACTCCACAGGTCAGCTCCAGGCTGCTTTAGCGACTTTCGGCCAAGCGCTACCGATCCTGCGGGAGCTAAAAAACCGCTCTGGCGAAGGGACGGTGCTCAATAACATGGGCAATGTTTACAACAAACTTGGAGACTACAGCCAAGCGCTAAACTATCACCGCCAAGCGCTCGCGATCGCGCAAACCACGGGAGATCACACCCGACAAAATCGTACGCTCAACAATATGGGTCTGGTTTATGCCGAAATGGGCCAGTACCAAAGCGCCTTTGACGCCTTTAACCAAGCCCTAGCCAGCTTGCAAGCAGATAGCGATCGCTTTGACCGCGCCACCACCTTGTCTAACCTGGGCACTGTCTACTCTTATGTGGGGCAGTCGGAACAAGCCTTAGAAACTTTTCAACAAGCGCTAACAGTCCTCAAAGAAGCCGATGACCCTGGGCGAGCAGCCTATGCTTTAGCCAACATCGGCAGTGTGTATTACGACCGCCGTGATTACGAGCCAGCCCTGGATTACTACGAGCGATCGTTGAAGCTACTGCGCCAAGTCCAAGACACCGAAGGAGAATCCACGGTTCTCAACAACATTGGTTTAATCTACGACGACTTGCAACAACCTCAGCTCGCCTTGAACCACTACAATCAAGCACTGGCGATCGCCCAGACTACTAAAAATCCAACGGGAGAAGCGACAACTTCGGTGAATCTAGGTCGAGTTCACTACACGCGCCGAGATTACTCCAAAGCTGCTAGCTACCAAGCCAAAGCCGCTACCTTAGGGCAGAAAATCGGCAATCAACGCATTGCAGGCTATGCCCTCAGCAACCTCGGTCGAACTCAACTTGCAGCCAAGCAGTTAGCCGCAGCAGAAACCAGCCTGCTGGCTAGCGCTCAAATGTGGGAATCCCTGCGAGCAGGGCTAGGATCTGACGATCGCAATAAAATTTCCATTTTTGAAGACCAATCCAGCACCTATCGCCTCTTACAACAAACCCTAGTTGCCCAGAACAAGCCGAATGCCGCTCTAGAAGCTGCTGAACGGGGCCGTGCGAGGGCTTTTGTCGAACTTTTGACCGAGCGCTTGCCAACCCAGGCTGCTACGGTGGCTGCTAAAATCCAGCCTCCTAACCTGGCGCAGATTCGGGCGATCGCTAAACAGCACAACACCACTTTGGTCGAGTACTCCGTCATTGACGACGATGTGAAACATACCAGTGGTGACTTTCTGCGCGAGTCAGAACTATTTATCTGGGTGGTGCAACCCAATGGCAAAGTTGACTTCCGCCAAGTTGATTTGAAACCCTTCTGGCAAAAGGGAGTCACCCCCACCCCAACCACCCAACCCTTAAAGGAGTTAGTGGCTCGTAGCCGCAGTTCCATCGGGGTGAGAGGGTTAGTGTTTCAGGAAGATGCCGCTGCGATCGCCCGTGCTAGTGCAGATGCCAACGCCGCTGAAGCCGAAAACAAGCGCTTGCAACAACTCCATCAACTGTTGATCGAACCGATCGCGGATTTGCTACCCAAAGACCCCAAGGCTCGCGTTACCTTCATTCCTCAGCAATTCCTCTTTCTCGCACCTTTCGCCGCCCTACAAGACTCCAACGGCAAATACCTGCTCGAAAAACATACTGTTTTGATCGCTCCCTCGATTCAAGTCCTAGACCTCACCTACCAACAACGCCAACGGCAACAAAAAACTAGCGGCAATGCCTTAATCGTTGGCAACCCCACAATGCCTAGCATCCGTCTGGAGTTGGGGGAACCTGCTCAGCAGCTTTCCAGCTTGCCGGGGGCCGAACAGGAAGCCAAGGCGATCGCAACCCTCCTAGGCACCCAAGCCCTCATCGGAGAGCAAGCCACCAAAGCCAAAGTTCTGCAACAACTGCCTCAAGCCCAGATTATTCACTTAGCAACGCATGGATTGCTGGATGACTTCAAAGGGTTAGGTGTACCGGGAGCGATAGCGTTAGCTCCTTCCTCAGGAAGGCTCGCTTTAGCTGCCTCTGGTCAGGATGATGGCCTGCTGACAGCCAGCGAAATTCTCAATTTAAAGCTCAAGGCTGAACTGGTCGTTTTAAGTGCCTGTGACACGGGGCAGGGCAAAATTACGGGCGATGGTGTGGTGGGGTTGTCTCGCTCCTTAATTTCTGCTGGAGTACCTAGCGTGATCGTGTCTTTGTGGAAAGTACCCGACGAGCCTACCGCCTTCTTAATGACGGAATTTTATCGGCAACTACAGCGCCAACCCGATAAAGCTCAAGCTTTACGCCAAGCGATGCTGACGACGAAAGCCAGTTACCCAGATCCGCTCGATTGGGCCGCTTTCACCCTCATCGGGGAGGCTGAGTAAACAATGTTGCACTTGGTTCCTTGCTTCTCCAGCTTTAGCATCAGCGCGATCGCCATCACACTCTGCCTTGCCTATCCCGCCCTAGCCGCTCAAGTTCCACTCACCCAGCCTCCACTAGAACGGTCTAACTCAGCGATCGCCCGGATTCTCTCAGGACATGCAGCGGTAGCCATCAGCCCAGATGGCAAACTGGTGGCGGGGGTGAGCCATGATCAGCAAATTAAGTTGTGGAACTCGCAAACTCAACAAGAAATTCTCACCTTAGCAGGGCATCCATTGCCCATTTTGGCGATAGCCTTTAGTCCCGATGGCCAAATTCTCGCCAGTGCTAGCCACGACAAAACTATTAAGCTTTGGAGCGTGTCTACTGGACAACTGCTGCAAACTCTGGCAAAGCATACCGATTGGGTAGAAGCGATCGCCTTTAGCCCCAATGGTCAACTCTTGGTGAGTGGTGGTGGCGACAAAACGATTCGGGTCTGGCGTGTGGCTGGTGGAGGACAGAAGTTCAAGTTGGAGCGGACTTTGACGGGGCACCAAGACTCTATTTATGCCTTGGCTATCAGTGCTGACGGACAAACTCTAGCCAGCAGCAGTTGGAATGTAATCAAACTGTGGCAGTTGTCGAACGCTCAATCAGTGCGAACTTTGTCAGACAACGCCTTTGGCATTAATGCCTTAGCTCTTAGCGCCGATGGTCAAACCTTAGTCAGCGGCAATGGCGATCGCACGATCAAGGTCTGGAACTTAGCAACGGGTCAAGTGCGCCAAATAACAGGTCATCAAGCCGCGATCACCTCTTTGATTCTGAGCCGAAATGGTCAAACGCTGATCAGTGGCAGCAGCGACAACACCATTAAGTTGTGGCAGTTGGCTACCGGGAAACTCAAGCAAACCTTGCCCCGCCAATCTAGCAGTATCGAGGCGATCGCTCTCAGCCCGAATGGTCAAACACTAGCCAGTGGCGGTTGGGGCGACATTATCAAGCTGTGGGATCTCAATACAGGCCGTGATGTGACTCTGAGCGATCCCAGCACTCAGGAGCAGCGGCAGGCTCTTGCAACCCAAATCCCGGAAAGGGCGAATTGAGGGATTTCTGAATAGATAATACCTAAATCCAAGAAGGTGGCTGCGTTCACCCTAATAGGCGAAGCGGAAATGCCCCAAAAGAGACCCTAATACTCTAAGAGTAGAGTTCTGATTTCCCAGAGTAGGTTGTCTATTTTTGGGTATCTCCCCGCTCCCATCTGGGTGTACTGCATAGGTTAAGCTACGGTTCCGCTTTGTACAGCTCTCTAGCGACTGCTCTTGAATGACTGCGTTCTGCAAGGCCGCTTTGACTCTGAGGTTGAGCAAATGCAGTTAGCTACGTGTTCAGCGATCCCATTCATCAGCCGCCCTTCCTCAACCCATGACCTTGAAAAATTATTTGCAGTCTCCCCAGCTAGGGGTGAACTTGTTGCTAGCTGTCTTAGTCCTGGCAGAAGTTGTCCCTGCACAATCGATCCATGCGGGGGAACTGCCAGACAGCAAAGCCCTCCCCATCCTTGCAGCCCCGAATGACGCAGGCACGTTGGTCACTCCAAACGGCGATCGCTTTGATATTACTGGGGGTCAGCGATCGCAAGATGGCGCGAATCTGTTTCACAGCTTTAGTCAATTCATCTTAGAAACAGGCTACACGGCCAATTTTCTCGCTGATCCCGCGACGCAAAATATCTTAGCGCGAGTGGTGGGCGGCAACTTATCCTCGATTGATGGCTTAATTCAAGTTACAGGCGGTAGCCCCAATTTATTTCTCATTAATCCTGCGGGGATCGTGTTTGGTGCCAATGCCAGTCTCAACGTACCTGGCTCTTTCACCGCTACAACTGCCAATGGAGTCGGCTTTGGCAAAGAATGGCTGAACGCTTCTGGCCCCAACAACTATGAAAGCTTAGTCGGCACGCCAGATTTGTTTGCCTTCAGCATGAGCCAACCTGGAGGCATCATCAATACTGGAAAACTAGAGGTTGCCGCCGGACAGAATTTAACGTTGCTTGGTGGCACAGTTGTCAGTACGGGTGAGCTTAACGCGCCAGAGGGGCACATTACCGTCGCGGCAGTTCCAGGTAATAGCTTGGTACGGCTGAGCCAAGCCGAAAGTTTGTTGACTCTGGATATTCAAGCGATCGCCTCTGACACCTCTCAACCCAACACCTGGGACTTGCCGATCGCGGATCTCCCCGATCTCCTTACAGGCGGTCTCGGCAGAAACGCCACTAACATCAGCATTAACCCAGAAAGTCAGTTAGTTTTATCTGGCTCTGGCCTCACCATTTCGCCAGGAGATGTGGTGGTGCAAAATGCTACGGCTCGGAGTGCCACTCTCTTGGCTGCTGGCAATGTAACCCTGGGCAATACACCCTTCCCGCTTCCCGACAAAGGTGTGAACGACAGTGTCGGCAATCCTCTAAGCATTCAACCTGACGGCAACACCTATCTCATTACTAGCCCCACTGGCAACACCTTCTATATCAAAGGCAACATCGAAGTTCTCTTTGACCCTGGCGGTGAAGTCGAAGCTCCTGGTACTGATGGCAAAGTTTCTCCTGACCCGTTACCAGAGGTAGGCATTCCCTTTCCGCTCCATCCCGGAATGCCAATACTCACTTCCCCCTTTCCTTCTGATTCTGTTACGGGTGAATCCGGTCCCACGAATCCTCCACCTTTTTTACCAGAAGCCAACCTTGCGCCTATTCCAGAAGTTCTAGGGGAAATTTCACCTCTCCCGGAAGTGAAGCGATCTCAACAACCTGGGCCAGTATCTCCTGACATTGTGCATACTCCTGAACTAGGCTCAACTGAAGGCATAGGTGAACAACCAGCATCACTAGGAGTTTTTCCCGATCCTCCACCCGAATCATCAATCGGAATTCCACCCTCGCCTCAGCCTGAAACAGTCATAGCACCATCAATCGGAGTACCGCCCTCGCCTCAACCGGAGTCTCCCAATACACCTCCTAGCGCACCTCCTGGATCTACACCACAACCTAGAACAGGTACAGTTCGGCGGCAAGACATCGCCTTAGCTAGCGATCGCTCCCGTTCTAATCCCACTCTAGGAATTGCTGAGCGGGAGCAACGAATTGCGATCGCGGTTAGTACCCAGGATTGCTTGCAGGTTGGGCAGATTGTAGAAAATCAAGGGACCACCTACCGCGTTATCACCGATCAGGGGCGGGTGATTCAGTGCTACCAGCAACAACTCGCCTTAGCGCAACAGCAAGGTCAACTGCAGCAG
Organism: Trichocoleus desertorum ATA4-8-CV12; assembly: GCA_019358975.1. NCBI lineage: Bacteria > Bacillati > Cyanobacteriota > Cyanophyceae > Leptolyngbyales > Trichocoleusaceae > Trichocoleus > Trichocoleus desertorum. The sequence goes on along the minus strand of JAHHIL010000012.1, from coordinate 70,608 downwards.
CAACGACAAACCCTGCATAACTTAGGCAGTATTTACTTTGTCGTGGGTAACTATGCTCAGTCGATCCAGCGCTATCAGCAGAGTTTGGCGATCGCTCAGCAACTGCAAAACCGGGAAAGCGAAGCTGAAGCGTTGAGTGGCTTAGGTGCCGCTTACAGTGCTGTGGGCCACTACGATAAAGCGATTCAATACTACGAACAAAGCTTAGCCATCAGCCGCACCTTGGCTATCCCAGAATTGCAAGGCATGACGCTGCGGAACTTGGGAATCGCATATCTGGCCCAAAACAACCCCGCCAAAGCACTGGAGTACCCGCAGCAAAGTTTAGCGATCGCAGAAAAGGCTCAGGACCGCCGAGGCATTGGGCAGTCGTTAGGCAATTTGGGTCTGGTGTACTTTACCAAAGGCGACTACCCCAAAGCGGTGGAGCATTTGCAGCAGCAATTGGCGATCGCCCGCGAGTTGAAAGATCGCTTAGCAGAAGGGCGAGCTTTAGGCAATTTGGGGCTGGCTTATTATGGCTTAGAAGATTACCAGCAAGCTGCCGACCATCAACAGCAGAGTTTAGCGATCGCTCAGCAGTTGCAAGATCGTCCTGGCGAAGGTCATGCCTTAAATAACTTGGGAGATGCTTGGTTCCGTTTGGGTAAATTAGTTGAAGCGGAGCAAACCCTGTTTGCAGGGATCAAAGTTTGGGAATCGTTGCGATCGCAGCTTGACCAAAATGATGATGCCACCAAGATTTCCCTGTTCGATACTCAAGCCACAACTTACAGCACGCTGCAAGAAGTCTTAATTGCCCAAAATAAAGCGCAGGTAGCTTTAGAGGTAGCAGAGCGAGGGCGATCTCGTGCCTTTGTCGAGTTACTAGCGAAGCAGTTGCCCACGAATGGCACTAAAAGTCTTGCGGCCTCTAGTCTTGATCTGCCCAATATTGCCCAGATTCAACAAATCGCCCGCGAGCAGAAGGCCACCCTTGTTGAATATTCAATTATTCAAGAAGCGTTTCAGGTGAAGGGACAGCGCCAAATTGAGGACAAAGCCCTCTACATCTGGGTGGTGCAGCCTACCGGTGAAGTTGCGTTTCGCCAAGTAGATCTCAAACCGCTTTGGCAAGAGCAAAAAGCTTCTTTAGATGATTTGGTTGCCAGTACTAGAGCCTCGATTGGCATTGAAGGTCGGGGGCTGGTGTTTAACCAAAGAACTGAAGTGGTGGCTAGTGCCCTAGAGCGGCTCCAACGCTACCAAACTCAACAGTCGCAACTCAAGCAACTCCATCAACTGCTAATTCAGCCAATCGCGGATCTGTTACCAACGAACCCAGAGGCCCGCGTAATATTCATTCCTCAAGGTTCTCTCTTTTTGGCTCCTTTTCCTGCTCTGCAAGATGCCGCCGGAAAGTATCTGATTGAGAAACATACGATGCTGACGGCCCCAGCGATTCAGATTCTGGCACTCACCCACCAACAACGGCAACGTCAAGGACTAGCGCAACAGCCGCAACCTACACAAGTTGCCGCTACGACACTGCCGCGATCGCCTCAGCATTCCTTAATTGTGGGTAATCCCACGATGCCTAACTTGCCAACTGAAAACGGCGAGCGATCGCAACAACTCTACAGTCTGCCAGAGGCTGAGCGGGAAGCCAAGATGATTGCCTCGCTCCTCAACACTGAGGCGATTACGGGGAGTGCGGCGACGAAAGCAACCGTGATGGCGCAGATGGGCAATGCCCGGATTATTCACTTGGCAACCCACGGTTTACTGGATGATTTCCGAGGGCTGGGAATTCCGGGCGCAATTGCCTTAGCGCCTTCGGGCCAAGATGATGGTCTGCTGACGGCGAGTGACATTCTCGGCTTGAAGCTAAATGCTGAGTTGGTGGTCCTGAGTGCTTGCGTTACTGGGCGCGGCAAGATTACAGGAGATGGGGTAGTGGGGCTATCGCGATCGCTGATTTCGGCAGGGGCTCCCAGCGTGGTCGTCTCCCTCTGGCAAGTACCCGATGCACCCACCGCGACCCTAATGATGCAGTTCTATCAAACCCTGCAACAACAGCCAGATAAGGCTCAAGCTCTACGTCAAGCCATGCTAGCTACTATGCAACAACACCCTGATCCCAAAGATTGGGCTGCCTTTACCTTAATTGGTGAAGCCCAATAGTCCAGCTCGCTAGGCTAGGGTATCAATGGCAGCGAGTAGAGTTTCTGCTTGAGTGCAAAGTTGAGTGTGACAAGTACCGTTGCTGGCGAGTAAGCCCCCCCACTGGCTAACATCCGCCTGATTGTATTGCAACAAACTGCCATCAAAGTGGGTGAACTTGCCACCTGCCTCAGTCAAAATCAGCTCAGGCGCTGCCAAGTCCCAATCTTTCGGCGCTGATTTTCCGGATAGAGAGATGTATAGGTCTGCCTGTTGTTCTGCGATCGCCGCAATTTTGCAGCCCACGCTGCCGATCGCCCGCTGATTTTGGCAAGGGAATTGACGCAGGAGTTGGGTGAGTCTTTCCCCCCGATGACTGCCGCTGACAACCACCGACAACTCTTCGAGGCGATCGCGCTCAGCTACTCGTAATGGCGTTGCTCTACCGTCACGAGTTTCTACAAACGTGCCACCGCCCAAAGTCGCGTAGTAAAGTTTGCCTAGCTCTGGACAAACTACCACCGCTAATACAGGTCGTCCTGCATGGGCTAAAGCAATGTGAACTGCATATTCCCCGGTGCCTTTGATAAAGTCTTTGGTGCCATCTAGGGGATCAATGATCCAGACCCAGGTATGCTGCAAGCGCTCGGAAGGGTTCTGAGCTTTGAAGGTTTCTTCCGTTAAGTAGCCAAACTCTATAGTGCCAAAAGCAGCGTGCAGATTATCCAGAATGTATTGGTTAGTGGCAACATCCGCAGCCGTGACAGGCCCATCCCCTTGATCTTGAATATTGAGGGTTAGGGCTGCTTCCCCTGCAATCGGATTGGGGTGGTAGTAGGCTTGCAAAATGTCAGCCGCACCCCAACCAATAGAGCGGGCGATCGCTAAAACAGACTCGACCGGAAATCCAGCAATCGATTGCAAGCTTGCCACTTAGGATTCCTTTGCTACGCTGACTGCTGATGCACCTTGAGCTGAAGCCATCCAATAGCGGCGACAGCTCCACATCAGGGCAGAGCCTACTGCAATATAAATCAAACCGCGAATCTCAAAACTGACTCCCGCCAAACGTAAGCCAACCCCAATGCCCATCATGGCGAGAATCAATGCAATGGTTTTGGCCCCAAACATTTGGAAGATGCTTTTGAAAGGGTTTGGCTCTTGTAACGTATCCACGCGATCGATTACCCGATTCGCAGTGCGATCCAAAACAACCTTTCCTTTCAACAAGCCAATACTCAAGGCAACCGCTCCCCAGCCTAGATGCTTGATATCCAGAAAGCCTAAGTAAGGTAGGTGAAACCAAAACACTAAACCCATCGTAAACAGACCGATGCCTACCAAAGTCCAGATGCTAGCCGCAATCCAGAGGTGTTGCCTACGAGTGAGACCGCCTGTCGTTTCAGTGCTTTCCATAACCAAGCTGGGAGTCGCGCAATATTAGCCCTCATTATAGGACGGAGACCGAAGCACAGCAGATCTTCTAGTTAAAGCAGTTAAAGCCTTGTCGCAATTGCTAGTCTTGCCACCTATAAGCACAGCGCCAAAGCTGAGGAATCATCCTACAAACTCTGGCGCTGATGATGAGGATTAGGCTAGTTGAGCGCTAGGCAAAATCTTTAACTAGAGCCACTGCTTAAATTACAGTTTTCTAGGGCTGAACCTTAAGCGATCGCTCAAATGCTTGGCTTAGCAACCACCCATCACGCTACCAGTGTTGTACTGGCTGCTGGAGCTGGAACTACTGGGGCCAACTCGATAAATAGAGTTGTTTTGGTTGTCGAGGCTTTGGCTAACTTCAGGAGTCATCTCACCAGCCGGACGGTTGCGATCGGAACTCATCGAACCAGGCAGAGGCCGCATGGTGTTGCTAGCACTGTACTGGTTATCCACAGAGGATTGGTTCATCCCCATGTTGCCCATGTTGTTGCCCATCATGCCAGCAGAGGACTGGTTCATCCCCATGTTGTTGCCGATGCTATTGGCAGTATAGCCACCCGCAGGACCTGCACTTGGCGTCACGGTATTGGCTTGATAATTGGAGCGGTAAGACGAGTTGTAAGCCTGGTTCATCCCCATGTTGGAGCTAGCAACTTGATTGCCCTCCATCTCTTGGAAACGCAACATGGTGTAGCCACCCGCTGGACCTCTGGTAGGAGTAACAATACCGCTGCTTAAGACACTGCGGTTGTAGTCGGGGCTAGCGGCGGAAATGGACTGATCAGCTTGCATGTTCTGAGAGCCCATCTGAGAACCCATGTAGCCAGCATTGGCCTGGTTAGAGCTACCATCAGCCGAACCACTGTAAGGCGAGTTCATGTTGATGTTAGATTGGTCCATCGATTGAGTGCCACTTGCCTGCATTTGCTCCATCGTGGCTCCACCTGCGGGGCTGTCACTGGGAGTAACTTGGCTCGTGCTAGGTAAGCATTGAGTAGGGCTGTTAGAGTTGGCAGGGCTAGGCTGCATCTGGGCCATAGCGGGTAAAGCTAACAACGCACTAACACCAGCCACACCAACTAGGCTAACGACTTTTTTAACTGACAAAAAATTCTGAGTGCTCATAAATACCTCTGGGCTCCCCTAAGAGAGATAGCGTTTTCAAAACTTGGGCTAAAAATGTATTTGGGCTAAAAATGTCGGCTCCTATACAAATTTGAGTTTATAAATTTGCAGGGACTATATTCTCTGCCACGAGTGGGATCTGTCTGAGCTAATAGATAGATAGTGTGAGGCCATAAGAGCGTCACCCAGCGATCGCCTTTAGTCTGTATTCCCTCCGAACCAACCCACCTGAAGATAGAACCCGAAACTATAACTTTTAGCCTAGGAATTAGGGCATTTAGCAGGGTCTTTGCCGCTAGAAGTGTCTTTTCTTAGAGAGCCTGCTACCTTGGAAGGCGGATGGGTCGTCGCTTAAAACGCCAGCTGTAAAACGCCACAGGAGAATGATCATGTTGGAGTTGTACCAATTTGAGATGTCGCACTACTGCGAAAAGGTGCGGCTAATCTTGGACTACAAGGGATTGGCCTATCGCAAGATTGAAGTGACCCCTGGCATTGGGCAAGTAGACCTTTTCCGAATGTCTGGGCAACGCCAAGTACCCGTATTGAAAGATGGCAACGAAGTGATTGCCGATTCCACGGCGATCGCCAAATATCTCGATCGCCAATATCCCGATCGCCCCCTTATCCCCACAGACCCTAAGCAAAAAGGGCTGTGCCTGATGTTGGAAGAATGGGCTGATGAAGTCATGGGTCTAAACGCCCCCAAGGCCATGCTCGCTGCCTTCAGCCAAAATGCAGATTTCCGTACTGCGGCCCTACCTGCTTCTACGCCTGCCTTACTAAAAAACTTGATTGGTTCGGTCCCAAGCGAACTGCTAGATGTGCTGAGTTTCGGCGTTGGCATGGGACCCGATGCCTTGCATAGTGCCAAAGCCCCACTTAGGCAAAATCTAGAGGCATTGTGCTTTATCTTGCTCGATCACCCCTATTTAGTGTCCGATCAGCCTACCCTAGCTGATTTCGCCGTAGCAGGCATGAGCATGTACATCAAATTCCCGACTGGCTCTTACCTTGACATCCCAGAAGGACTCAAAGGCAAAGGAGTTCCAGGATTGGCAGATGTAGGCACCTTTGCTCCCTTCTTCGACTGGCGCGATCGCCTCTACACCGAATACCGCAAATCCTTCACCCCCGCTACCAGCTCCACTAGTAGCACCAGACCCACCTCAATTGATATCGAGTAGCACCAACCCCTCCTTACACGCCTAGAGGAAAATTCAGCCCCCCTCAATCCCCTTCTGGCCCCTTCTGGAGGAGGTCTGGAGGACGCAGCCGTCCTTCAGCGGGGGTTTGGGGGCAGGTGCCCCCAAGCTCTTGATTTTTATCAAGAAAGTACGAACTTAACGCTTCAAGCCACAAGTAGATTGGTTTTTTTACACCACACTACTCCGTATAATCACTCCTCTGAAGTAGATCAACCTACCCCTCACACAGAGCGATCCGCGCCAATCCAGTAGCTAATCTCGGAATGTTAAAACTTCAGTTTCATTACCTGATTTTTATCAATACCGAGTTCTGCAAAAAAACATGACAAACTTGCGCGATCGCGATAAAGAAATTTATAACCAAGAGCTGCGCCGAGAAGAACTACGTCGAGACAACCAAATCGCTCGTGAAAACAACAGTGCTGCTGGCGGCTTACTGACAGGCATCCTATTAGCTGCTTTAGTAGCTTTAGGACTGGGGGCCCTCTTTGTGTTTAATCGTGGCGGAGACAGCTCAGAACCTGCTGGCCGTCAAACCATCATCGAGCGGACTAGAGAAGTCGTACCGCAACCCCAGGCTCCAGACATGAAACCCCCAGACGTGAACATCACAGTACCCAAGGTCGAAGCTCCCCAAGCGCCTGATGTAAACGTCACCATTCCTAGCCCTGCGGCCCCACAAGCCCCCACCACGGAAACTGCGCCTGCTGACAACGCTGCTTCCACTGGAGATACCGCACCTATAGGAGATGCAACTTCTACAGGTTCTACAAGCGAAACTGCACCTGCCCAGCCGTAGGTGAACTAGTCGCTAGTCCTCAAATCCTGTAAATCGCAGGTAAACACGTTCACATCAAAAATCACTCAACACCACTAGTGAAGAATCTCACAGGAGACTCTTCACTTTTTTTATGGATGAAACTCTTTCAAATTAAAGTATTTTTCAAAAGAAATTTCCAAAAATTAGGTTGGCACTAATCGTAGCGATCGCACCCTCAATAAATCTCCGCCACCAAACACTTGAAGATTAGAACCCGAATGGCTTCCTCATAACTTTTAAACCCTAAAATCACTAGAATTTAGTAGTACTTAAATAAATTAGACCTAAGATAGTTCAAAGGGTTGAGGAATTATTAGTCCAAAATTATTTGCCTTCATCCACACATACAGGCAACCCATCCAGGTGTAAGCAGCGGAGACTAGCGAGTTTATAGATGGATTTAGATAAACCCCTAGGTACAGTCATTCAAGGCTCCCTTAGCCAAGGGCTCGAAGTCCGATTAAATCCAGATGTGTCTGTAGAAGACATGCGGGTGGGCAAGTTTTTGGTCGTTCAAGGAGCGCGATCGCGGTTCTTCTGCATGTTGACTGATGTCACCCTAGGAACCGCCAGTACCCGCATCTTCGCCAATCCGCCTGACCCAGGCAATACCTTTCTCCAAGAAGTCCTAGCCGGAACAGGCACCTTCGGCACCATCGACTTAACCCCGATGTTGATGTTCACGCCAGAACCAGAAGAACCCATCAGTTACTCTGCCAATGGCAAGTCCAAGAAAAGCAAAGGTAGCAAAGCTGCTCGTGCCGCTGAGGACAAAAGCGACTCCACCGCCAGTTTGCCGCTGCTCGCTTCTCTAACGCCTCAAAGCAGCAGCAACATCGAACTCATGCCCGTCAAAACGATTCCGAGCCACTTCAGCCAAGTGCATGAAGCCAGCGATCGCGACTTTCGAGCTGTATTTGGTTGGGAAGATGACCCCCATCGACGCAACTTTGCGATCGGACAACCGATTGATATGGATGTGCCCATCTGCCTGGATTTGGATCGCTTTGTCGAGCGCAGCAATGGTGTCTTTGGTAAGTCGGGAACCGGAAAATCTTTTCTAACTCGATTGTTGCTGTCGGGCATTATCCGCAAACAAGCGGGAGTTAACCTGATTTTTGATATGCACTCGGAGTATGGCTGGGAAGCCGTTCGGGAAGGTAAGCAATTTAGTACAGTCAAAGGACTGCGGCAACTATTTCCTGGTCAGGTGCAGATTTATAGCCTCGATCCCGAATCCACCAAGCGGCGGGGGGTACGGGACGCTCAAGATCTGTTTATCAGCTTTGACCAGATTGATGTGGAAGACTTAATGCTGGTACGTGGAGAACTCAACCTCTCCGAAGCTAGCTTGGAGAACGCGATTATTCTCCGAAATGAGTTTGGTAAAGCTTGGATCACGCGCTTGCTCTCCATGAACAACATGGAAATTCAGGAGTTTTGCGAAACCAAGATGGGCAGTAAGTCCTCCATCATGGCTCTACAGCGCAAACTCAACCGTCTAGAAGAACTGAAATACATTCGCAACACCTGCCCCCACAACTATGTGAGTCAGATTCTCGACTCGATCGATGCTGGCAAGCATGTCGTGATTGAGTTTGGCTCTCAGTCGAATATGCTCTCCTACATGTTGGCGACGAATGTGATTGCGCGGCGGATTCACGCGGCTTATGTGCGAAAAGCTGAGAAGTTTTTGCAGAGTAAGAATCCTAGCGATCGCCCCCAGCAACTAGTCATCACGATCGAAGAAGCCCACCGTTTTCTAGACCCCAGTACTGTCAGCCAAACCATCTTCGGCACGATCGCCCGCGAGATGCGGAAGTACTTTGTTACCTTACTGGTAGTAGATCAGCGACCCTCAGGCATTGATAACGAAGTCATGTCTCAGATTGGCACTCGCATTACTGCACTCCTGAACGACGAGAAAGATATTGATGCCATCTTCACCGGAGTTTCTGGGGCGCAAAGTCTCCGTTCGGTATTATCTAAGCTAGACTCAAAACAGCAGGCTTTGATCCTGGGGCATGCAGTACCCATGCCTGTTGTCATTCGGACTCGTCCTTACGACGAAACCTTCTACGCAGAAATTGGAGATGTACCTTGGGAAGAAATGCCCACCGCAGCCGTCTTCAAAGCCGCAGAATCAGCTAAAGCAGACTTAGGATTTTAGTGAAGTAGGTAGTGAGGCTTTCTCCACACATAGCCTCTGTATAAGTTCGGTTTTCACCCTACCAAGGTGCTCTCCGGCTAGGGGAAACTGCGCCATTATAGTAGAAGAACTTCTTAGAGCACCTCTCCAGAAATGTCACTTCGCTAAAGTTAGAGCTAAAATAGAAAATTTTCCAGTAAATTCTCAGATTTTGCCTGACGGGATCATACTCTAGGATGAATCTTTTTTGCTTCTCTGGAGTCTAAACTTATAGCACAATCGAGTAAAGCAAACTCATACTGAGTACGAATTTTCAGGAGTTTGTTGCCACTACTGGTTAAATATTATGGAATCGGGTCCACCTGCATTCTAAAAGTTACGGGCACGAAGTTTCAAGCTAATTCATCACCTGTAGACAGAGGTTAGCCTCATCCTCTGAATTTTTACTTCTCTGACTTGAACGAGGTGGATTTTGTCAGGGAAGAGCTTGGTCATTGTGTCTGGTTGGCTGCCCGCTTCTACTTCAAGCTTTCATTTACCTTCTCTTTCGCCCCCAGTCTGTTTCTAAAATTCTGCAATCTCTACTTTTACTGAGTTCATCACAGATCCATGCCTACTGCTGATTCTAAAACAAAAACAAAAGCTGCTAGCCCCATGTTCACTGTTGACATGGTACGCACCTACCTACACGAGATTGGCCGGGTGCCCCTGCTAACCCACGAGCAAGAAATTGTGTTTGGGAAGCAAGTCCAGCAAATGATGGCTCTGATAGAAACCAAGGAAAAGCTGGCGAAGAAGTTGCGTCAGGACCCAACTCAAGCTGAGTGGGCAGCCCAAGCGAAGCTCAGCGAAGAAGAGTTGACCAAAACCTTGACTCAGGGCCGACGAGCTAAGCAAAAGATGATTGAGGCGAACCTGCGCTTAGTCGTGGCGATCGCGAAGAAATACCAGAAGCGTAACCTGGAGTTCCTGGATTTGATCCAAGAAGGCACCCTAGGTCTAGAGCGTGGCGTAGAGAAGTTTGACCCCACTCGTGGTTATAAGTTCTCAACCTATGCGTACTGGTGGATTCGCCAAGCCATTACTCGCGCGATCGCTCAGCAAGCTCGGACTATACGCCTGCCCATCCACATCACCGAGAAGCTCAACAAGATCAAGAAGGTACAGCGTGAGCTAGCCCAAAAGTTAGGTCGGGCTGCTAGCCCTGCCGAAATTGGCGAAGCTCTAGAGCTAGAACCCGCTCAGATTCGGGAGTACCTGACAATGGCGCGTCAGCCTGTTTCTTTAGATCTACGGGTCGGTGACAATCAAGACACCGAACTGCAAGATCTCTTGGAAGACGAAGGGCCTTCGCCTGAGCACAATATGACTCAGGAATTGCTGCGCCAAGATTTGCATGATTTGTTGGCAGAACTCACTCCCCAACAGCGGGAAGTCTTAACCCTCCGCTTCGGCCTGAATGATGGCAAAGAGTTGTCTCTCGCCAAAGTCGGTGAACGCCTCAACATTAGTCGTGAGCGCGTCCGCCAACTAGAGCACCAAGCCCTCAATCACTTGCGTCGTCGTCAGGAGACCGTACGTGAGTATTTGGCTAGCTAATCATCACTCCTAGGGACGCGAGCGATCGCGTCTCTATTTTTTTATGTATTTAAAGTTTCCAAGAAGATATTAGTTCTGCGATCGGGAATCGGGAACTAAACCTTTGTAGAACTGAACAGTACCTTTAGCAACACCCTTTTGAGTGTTTCCTCATACCGTCCAGATACCTACCTCTAGGTAGCAATTAGTTCTCCCATTTGATTGAACAGTTGCACAGGTATTCTGGGTTACGGTGTGAATATTGAGGTTTGTCGTTAAGTATTGATGGAGGAAACTACGGTGACCAATCCATACATCCGTTCTCTCTCGCCGTGGCGTACTCTGCAACGTATGACCCAGACAGGTTTGGGCATTTTGCTACTAACGAGCCTCTCTGCTGGAGGGCTGCAAGCTGCGATCGCCCAGCCAGTCGCGTCTAGCAAAAGTCCTGCTAAAAGCTCGGTTGACAGCAAGACTAGTTCTCTCGCAGACGGTACCTATCTGTATGGTGAGTCGCCAAAAGCAGAGCAGATTGGCAGCGCTTACATGGTCTTTCAAGTCACTCAGGGCAATGTGGTAGGGGCATTTTACATGCCACGCTCGTCTTTTGACTGTTTCTCTGGCCGATTCGAGCCAGGTAAATTAGCCCTGAACGTGATTGATACCTATGAGCAAGCTACGCATCCCTACGCGATCGCTCTTGAGCAGAACAGCACCGTAGCGTCTAATAGCACTCAACCCACAGTAAGCGAGATCGGCTTACAAGGCTTCCAGCGCTTAGCAAAGGTCAGTGCCAATGACCAGCGCATCTTGAGTATGTGTCAGACTAACTTCCAAAAAAATCAAGCTAAATAGAACATTTGCTCGCTAGCTCAGCCTAGGCTCGGTAGACTGGGGAAAGCCACGCTATAGATCTGGTTATGCCCCGTTTTCTCCACGTTGCTGATGTGCATTTAGGGCTCGATCGCTACGACACTCCCCAGCGCACCAAGGATTTCTTCTTAGCTTTTCGCGATGTGTTGGAGCGTTACGCCATTGATGAGCAAGTTGATTTTGTCCTAATTGCTGGAGACTTGTTTGAGCATCGGCAGGTGTTGCCTGCAATTCTAAACCAAGCCCAAATTTGCTTTGAGATGTTGCGAGAAGCTGGCATTCCAGTCTTGGCGATCGAGGGCAACCACGACAACCGACCCTACGCCACCAAAACCAGTTGGCTGCGCTACATGGCTGACTGGGAGTATGTGATTTTGCTAGAACCCAAGGAGGACGCGGAGGATGGCGAGAACCTCTTTGATCCCTGGACTCCCGAAGCCAAAGCAGGGGGCTATATCGATTTACCTTGCGGAGTGCGAGTATTAGGCTCTCGTTGGTATGGTGCCTCAGCTCCCCAAATGATTGAGAAACTGGCCAATAGCATTCGTCAACTACCACCAGGGCCACTCCACACCGTCATGATGTTTCATCATGGTATGGATGGTCAGATTGCTCGTTACACAGGGGCCTTAAGGCTAGAGGCCGTGAATCCGTTGCGGCAAGCAGGGGTGGAATATTTAGCTCTAGGGCACATCCACAAAAACTATGAGCTAGAAGGCTGGATTTTTAATCCTGGCTCCGTTGAGGCTAATAGTATTGCTGAGAATCTCCAACAGAATGCCCGTGGTGTCTATCTTGTGGAGATCGGTGAGACTGGAATTCGAGCTGAGCTGAAACAAGATTATTATCAACGCCGCATGATTCGCCTCAGCTTAGAAGCAAACAAGCAGCAAACGCAAGCTGAACTAGAGCAAGCAGCGATCGCCTACATCCAAGCGGCAGCAAAATCTGGCAAAACCCAAGAAGCGATCGTGGAACTGCGAATTCACGGGCAGGTCGGCTTCAACCGCTTGGATGTCAATGTGCGCGATTTGCGAGACAAGCTGCATCAACTCAGCGAAGCATTAATCTTTCTGCTGAAATACGACGCGATCGGTACTGAATACGAAACGCCGATGATTGGCAACGGCGAGGAACCACCCCACCGCACCGCGATTGAGCTACAAGCCTATACGGATTTATTAGCTGCCAATAATGCTTATCAAGATCAGGCAGGTGCGATCGCTAAAGGTTTAGTGGAACTGAAAGACTTAGTGCTCGACAGCCGCCCCGAAGCTGAACTCTACGAACTCGCCCAACAACTTCTAACTTCTGAAAGCTAATCGCCAGTAACCAGACTGGGCGGACAAACTAAAACAATATTTGTTGCATCAACACCGACTTGGGTAAAGAGTGCTGGCGTTTTCTCCTCCGGAATTCCGTCCAAAAGCAAAGCAGCTATCCCTTGGCCGAAAGCTTGTTCAAGAGAGCGTCCGAAGCCAATTGCACTATAGAGCTGAGCTGCAAATACTCTAGCAGCATCATCCCCAATAGCATCGTTCATACCGATAGCTGCCTCAACGTGTTGTGTAACTGCCTCTGCCTGATCGCAGGAGAAACAAGCATTGAACACCACCAGACGAATGTTATCAGTAACGGTGCTCATCGTCGTTACTATAGCTTCCTTACTAACTAATTTTGTACTGCCATCGTCAGATTGAAAAACAAGATCGTTGCTACTTGAACCATGCCCACTAAAATGCACGATATGAGGCTTAAGTTCGTTTAACGCTTGGAGTAGGTCACGGGGTCGTGCTGCCCATCTGGATATGAGCTGAACTGAGTCTCTATACTCCGATGCTCGAATCTGTTCTGCAATTTCACGTATTTCCTCATCTAGTCGTAGCTGGCTTTGATCAAGAGGATTTGATGCTACGAAGAAAACTTTAATTGTTTCAGGTAAGCGAGCTAAATCAATTACTAAGCGGCTATCTCTAAGCTCCTTTTGAAGTTGTACTTGTTTTCGTGCTTCATATGTTACTGATTGTGCATGACGCAGTTCCTCCGCTCGACGACGTTTATCATCAGCATCTTGCTTTTTCTGTTCCTGCTTCTCAGCTTGCTCTAGAATTCGCAGGTTCTGAGTTAAAGCAGATAGCTTTTCGGAAATTTTAGCCTCTAAATCTGCCAATTTCTTTTGACAGTGAGCCAAATCTTTTAACTTAGAATCAATTTGTCGCTGTTTGGATTGTTGCAGAGTAGAGCTAGTATTTCTTGTAATACTTCCCCTAATTGAAGTAATCTCAGTTTGAATGTGCGAAGTTTTCTTTCGCTCGTCTGCAAGGTCTTTTTCTAGCTTGGCTTTCTCCTTCATTAGCTGAGAGATTCTTGAACGGTACAGATCTAGAGACATAAATTAACCAGAAAAGGCTTGATTAGTATTTATGTTCTAGCTCATGCCACAGTTTTTGTCTAGGATAGAATTTTTATTTATCATGACGCTGAATAGCAATAGATAACTTGCTGCCCTATACTCTCAGCAAGACCTTAAACATCTCAATTATCGATTGCACTGAACTAGCTAGAGGTGGCTACCTGAAGGGGCATTAGCTAAGTTGTTTCCAATTTTAATAGCAATAGAAATTCTCGGCAGGCTACTAGGAATAAGTATCTGAAAAGCTGATTTATAGCACTTCTCTTTCTACGCGGATTAAGTTTTCGGTGACGTTCTCGAAGGTGTCGTCGTGGCTGATGATGAAGAGTTGGCGGAAGGATTTGATGTTGGCGATCGCCTCGGCTAATTGTGCTCGGCGTGCCCGATCCATATTGGTCGTGGGTTCGTCAAAGAAGGCGACATCAATATCTGCCAAAACTTTTAGTAAGGCGAGACGCACCGCCAGGGCTGCGCACATTTGCTCTCCCCCTGACAAGCTCCTGAACGTGCGCCAGTACCCACCTTCTTGAATGCGGATTTCGTAATCACCTGTCCACTCCAAGGCCACATTCTGACGGTTAATTAGTTCGCGGAAGAGTTTGTCAGCTTCGCGAGAAATCTCCTCAATGTAGAACTTGGTAATGCGCGGGCCTGCTTGGTTGTAGACTTGGCGGGCATCGCTGATAAACTGCTGCACTCGTTGCCGTTCTAACAAGTTAACTTGGGCTTGCGTTCGTTGATCGGCGATCGCTTTTAGCTCTGCCAATTGATGCTCAATCTGATAGAGAAATTTCTGCTTTTGGGGCAAACCACCCTCAATTTGGTCTTTTTGGCTGCGAAGGTTGTTGTAAGTGGCTTCAGTTTCTTGTAGATGTCGCGGGTCGTAGGTTTCTGCCAGTTGCGCTAATTGCGCCTGCACGATTGCTTGGTTAGTGGTTAAGGTGCTGAGTTGGGCGATCGCGGCCTCGAAATTTGCTTCTAGAGTCGGCAATTGCTCTGCATCTTTTTGGTTTTGCAGGTACAGATCCCGTGCGGTTTGGTGCCTTGCTTTCTGAGTTTTTTGTGCTTCTATCTGGTCAGGTAAATCCGCAAATTCTGCCAGTTGAGCTTCTAGATGAGTCACTGCTTGAGCAACTTCCATCTGGGCTTGCTGGGCTTGGTTGTATTGCATCTGCAATTGCGCTTGCTGCTGTAACTCCTGCTGGCGCAGTTGGCTCCGACCTTTAGGATTACCTAGAGCAGCTATCTCAGCGGCAATCTGCGTCTTTTGTTGTTGCAGCGTTCCTTGGCTAGCAAGTTGAGTTTGGAGGTATTGGAGCTTGGCTTGCAGTTCGGCTATGTCTTGTTGCAAGGCAGTTTGCTTATTGAGCAAAGATTCTAGCCCAGCGAAGTGAGTCCGCTGTTGATAGGCTGTTTCCAGTTGGCGCTTTACTTCCGCTAGCTGTTGTTCTAGCTTGCTGGCAGAAACCTGCTCCGATAAATCGGCTAGGATTTGCTGCAAGTTTTCGAGAATTTCATTGTTCAGGTCTACTCCCGCCTGAAGCGTGTTCAAAGCCGAGTCTACTGAAGCAGCCAGCAATGGCACCGATCGCTGAAGTTCCTGCAAACCTGCGATCGCAGTTTCGGCATCAGTTAAGTAGAGATCGCGTTGAGTTTGGCCGTGGGAGACGATCTGGCTGAGGTCAGCTTCAAACTGTTTGGCAGCGGCAATCCGACTGAGTTGCGCTTGTAGGCGATCGCGTTGTTGCTCCCAACTGGGAATTTGTGCCATCACCGTCTCGAAGCTACGAATCCGCTGAATTTCTGCACTCAGATGTTCCAGTTCACCTTGTAACTTCACTAATTGCTTGGTAACGTTCTGCCGCTCTAACTCAGCGCTAAACAATTGTTGGAGTTGTTGGGCGATCGCTTCTTGAGCTTGCTCTAGCTCAGTTTGCTGCTGAATTAAGGGTTGCAGTTGCTCAATTTCTTGCTGGGCTGCGGTCAGGTTTTCGAGTTGCAGAGTCAGTTTAGTCAGCTTGGCTTGCGAGTTTTCCCAGGTAATTTGATAGCCTTGGCGCTGTTTCAGCAGAGCTTGCTGTTGTTTGCTTTGGCGATCCAGAGCTTGCAAGGCGGATTCTGCTTGCACAAAGGTTTGATAACCCGCTCGATTGGCTTCGCAGGTGGCTACTGCTTGCTTCGCCCGTTGGAGGGACTGCTCTAGCAAAACGTTGGTTTGGCGTTGTCCAGTCAGTTGCGCTTGCAAAGTCGAGAACTGAACTTCGAGTTGTTGGATTTGGTGTGATTGAGCGGTGAGGCGATCTTTTTGGTGCTGGAGTTGCTCCAGTTGGGTCTGCAACTGCTGTAAAGCAGTCTTATCCTTGGTTACTTCTTGCTGCAAATCAGCCCGTTGAGTGTGCAGCAGATCCCAATCGCGCAGGTTCTCGGTATAGTACGCGATCGCCCGCTCTAGTTCTTGGACTTGCTGCTGAGCATATCTTTCTAAATCTCTCGACTTCTCAAAAGCTTGTTTGTACTCATCCACGCGCAGGATGCGATCGAAGACTTTGCGCCGCTCATCTGCCGCTTTCTTAAAGTCTTCGGTGAAGGTGCCTTGAGGAATGCCAATCGTGTCAGCAAACAACTTCGGCAAGTCGGTTTCTTTGGCAACACCCAAATGTTCTTTCAGCCAAGGCAAGACATCACTGACATTCTTCAGGTCTAGCCGTTGGCGAATTTGCGGGTCAAAAATTTCATAGCCTTTGCTGGTGCAACGCTGCACTCGGTAGGTGCGCCCGTCGCCTCTGGAAGTAAAGGTGACACTCACTTGAGCACTCGCTGCCCCCCGCCGAATTAATTCTTCTTTGGTATAGCTGGAGTAATTAAACAGCGTCCAAGCGATCGCCTCTAAAATGCTGCTTTTGCCCGCCCCATTTTCCCCACAAATCGCGTTGGTTCCGGGCTGAAACTCAAAGTAGCGATCGCTGTGGGCCTTAAAGTTTTTGAGACTAATCGAAAGAATTTCCATAACCTCAATTCTAAAGTTTGAATTTCGGCTTGGATCTGCTTATGGGAAATCCATCGAAACCTAACCCCTAGCCCCTTCCCTATTAGGGAAGGGGACAAAGCTAAAATTCGATTCCAGGCTGAGCCTTGATCCCCTGTTCTCGGAAGGGATGCTTCACTAAGGTCATTTCAGTCACGAGGTCTGCTCGCTCAATTAAGGCCGCAGGTGCTCCCCGTCCTGTCAAAATCACGTGAGAATCTTCTGGTTTCTGCTCCAAACCTGCCAGCACATCCTCAACTGCTAAATAGCCCAGCTTTAGAGCAATGTTGACTTCATCCAGCAGAACCAAACGAAATTCTGGATTGCGGATATAGGCCAACGCAGTATTCCAAGCTTCCTGAGCTTTTTGGATGTCGCGATCGCGGTCTTGCGTTTCCCAGGTGAAGCCTTCCCCCATCGCATGAAATTCCAGTTGCTCACCCCAATGGCTAAAGGCTGCTTTCTCTGCGGGTTCCCAAGCGCCCTTAATGAATTGCACGATCGCCACCTTGTAACCGTGACCCAGCGATCGCAGCACCATTCCCAAAGCGGCAGTAGTTTTACCCTTACCGTTGCCCGTATTGACCACAATCAAGCCTTTTTCTAGCGATCGCTCAGCTAAGCGTTGTTCCTGTACTTCCTTGCGTCGCTGCATTTTCTGCCGATACTGCTCATCTGTCAGGCCCGCTGCTTCAGAGGGAGCTGAGTCTGTAGCTGCTGAGGTGTCAAGATTTGAATTCATTGAACTATTTATGCGAAAGGCTCTGTAGCGATCTAAAGTCTAAGTCGAAGTGTGGGGGAACGGCGGCTAATTCAACCAACTTAATCAAAATCTCTCAAGTAGCCATCCCAAGGCTGCTCATCTGAGTCCTCCTCCAAAGCTGCCATATCGCCGCTGTAGTGAGCGTTAATCGATATTGCTTTCTGTTGCAGTCGCCCTGGAACATAACGCAAATCTACAGGTAAGCCATGAGCTACTAAGAACTCAGCTAATTGATCAGGATGCAGGTAAACGCCCTCGTTATGTAGCCGCTTTAGCATGTTGCTGAAGCCATACCAATGCTGTCGAGATGGCGTATGAGAAGTGGCGTGCTGCAATGCAGAAGGCAATGCTGGAGGTGTAGGCATGGCATGACCTCAGAAACGGGCTGAGCAGTTAAGTATGCCGTATTAGCTTTTTGATCAAGTTTTTTATGGTTTCGTCTCCAGTTTATCTTGTTTCTTCGTCTAATTCGCTTGACTAAAATAGAGCAAATATTGTAATGCTCGGACGAAAAAGCGTAAAAGAACGCCCTTAGGAGCGGCATACTCACCCAAGCGGTAGAGAAAGCCGTCAGAACCCGTACTTTGGGGAGATCTGCTTGGGGTATCCCAGCAATTTCCGTATTTTTATTGAACTGATCTCAAACGTGGGTGTTAAACTGTAGCAGTTGGTGTTTGAGGTCGCGTATAAAGCCTTGAAACTCCTTTCCTTGGTCGGGTACCCGTGGAAACCACTTTGGTACCTGGAAATGAAATTGAAGCGGAAACGGCAGTGCGATCCCGCACTATCTTGGGTTGACCGTTGTGAAGCACCCAGTATGAGCTGATCGGCCTGTAACTACAAGGTTCGCGATTGCTAGTAGATACTCTTGCTGAGTCAGAGGATAAGCAATCCTATCTCTAGAAATAGTGGCGAACTGGGTCGATCGCGCTCCTTAGGTGGAGGTTTTTTGAATTGAATAGCTGGACTAATAGTTCTGATGCTTTTCACATTTGTCAGAGCTTTTAGTCAAGGGATATTGACCTGTTACGATGTCCTTTCTCATCTGGCCTAGGGAATTCTGTGCCTAGGGTTATTTGAGACAGCAAATATAAGTTTTGAGTCTGTGGAGTTCTGCCACTGCTGGCTAGGGCGACAGAATCAAATCTCTTGGCTGCTTGGGTACTAACTTGCCTAAGCCATGCCAATTTCGTTGACCTATCGGATCACATGGCTTTGAAATTTCATTTCAAGGCTGCAGATAAGAAAACCTAGTGGCGTTTGAGTTGATTGAACTGGGCTCTCCTAGCTCGTTGATCAATCGCGATCGCATTAGGTAGCTGCGTGTCCATTTCTCTTCTTCTTTATGCTTTTTGTTCTCTTTGGAGCGTACAAATGTCGAAATTGCTCAGCCACAAAATCGCACCCGCCCCCATGCCTGCTGAAATCAGCGTCGTTGATCTAATTGACGGCTATTTCACAGCTTATAATTCGGCTCGCCTGCGCGAGATTTGTCACTTACTGAGTCAAGAAGTGATGCAGGAGGGCGTAACCGTTGGGGTGAGTTTGTCTGGGGCGATGACTCCGGCTGGTTTCGGGGTTTCAGTTCTCGCTCCCCTAATACGGAATGGCTTTATTGACTGGATGATCAGCACGGGCGCTAACCTCTACCATGACATGCACTACGGTTTGGGGTTGAGCCTCTATTCCAGCAATCCCTTTTTGGATGACGTGAAACTGCGTCAAGAAGGCCGCATCCGCATCTACGATATTGTGTTCCACTATGATGTGCTGCTGGAAACCGATGCCTTCATTCGCGAGATTTTGCGGGCCGAACCGTTCCAGAAGCGTATGGGTACGGCAGAATTTCACCATTTGCTAGGTAAGTACGTTCGCGAAGTGGAGAAGCAACTCGGTGTACAAAATTCTTGCTTGCTAGCAACAGCCTATGAATGCGGCGTTCCCATCTACACCTCTTCTCCGGGAGACAGTTCCATTGGCATGAACGTGGCTGCTCTAGCCCTAGAAGGTTCCGAGTTGGTGATTGATCCTTCCTTGGATGTGAATGAAACGGCAGCGATCGCCTATGCATCCAGGGAATCCGGTATCCCTGGCATAGAAGGCAAGAGTGCAGCGGTGATCATCGGGGGTGGCAGTCCCAAGAATTTCCTCTTGCAAACGCAACCCCAACTGCATGAAGTTCTGGGTTTAGAGGAACGTGGCCACGACTACTTCATCCAAATCACCGATGCTCGTCCGGATACCGGGGGTCTGTCTGGTGCTACACCTAGCGAAGCTGTGAGCTGGGGCAAAGTTGACCCGGATGAACTGCCCAGCACAATTGTTTGCTACACCGACAGCACGATCGCATTGCCGATCATGACGGCTTATGTAATCAACCAATGTGCGCCTCGTTCTCTGAAACGGCTCTACGATCGCCGCGAAGAAATGCTGGCAAAACTAAAAGCTGACTATCTGGCAGCTAAAGCCGAATCTGTCACTGAGCGATCGCTGGTGGCTGTAGCTGAGAACATTAAGACTGAAACTGCAAAGCGCGAACCTGTCGCTACCTATCCTTGCGGCACTCCGATTCGTAAATAAACGTCATTGAGTGCACGTCTTCACTCAAATTAGCTCCCCCTGACTTCGGTGAGGGGGATTTTTTTGTCAGAGAAAAAGAGCGATCGCTTAGTCAGAGCTTGAGAAGCGATCGCTTAACCAAAATCAAGCTATAGTTCTGCCCAACTGCCCCAAGAACGAAGTATCGTTTTTGGAGGAGCCGTCCTGGTGATAGAAAGAGCTATGTCAGAATCCACGATTGAATCCATTCTTCAAGAAAAGCGCGTATTCCAGCCTGCGGCTGAGTTCTCCCAAAAAGCTCAGATTAAGAGTCTGGAAGAGTACCAGCAACTCTACGATCGCGCCAAGGCTGACCCAGAAAAGTTTTGGGCCGAGCTAGCCGAACAAGAGTTGCACTGGTTTCAAAAGTGGGACCAAGTGCTGGATTGGCAGCCGCCCTTTGCGAAGTGGTTTGTGGGTGGCAAAATCAACATCTCTTACAACTGCCTCGATCGTCACTTAACGACTTGGCGACGCAATAAAGCCGCGTTGATTTGGGAAGGAGAACCGGGAGATTCGCGGACGCTCACCTATGCCCAACTCCATCGGGAAGTGTGTCAGTTTGCCAATGCCCTGAAGCATTTGGGTGTGGAAAAGGGCGATCGCGTGGGCATCTATATGCCGATGATCCCGGAAGCGGCGATCGCGATGTTGGCTTGTGCCCGGATTGGCGCAGCGCATACAGTCGTGTTTGGCGGCTTTAGTGCTGAGGCGTTGCGCGATCGCTTGGTCGATGGGCAGGTCAAGGTGGTGGTCACAGCGGATGGGGGTTGGCGCAAAGACGCGATCGTGCCGCTGAAACCTCAAGTGGATAAAGCTCTAGCTGACGGCTCGGCTCCCAGTGTCGAGAATGTACTAGTGGTGCGACGGACTGGGCAAGACATCCCCATGCAACTAGGCGGTCGGGATCATTGGTGGCATGAGTTGCAACCGCAAATGTCGGCTGATTGCCCTGCTGAGCCGATGGATAGCGAAGATTTGTTGTTCATTCTCTACACTTCAGGCAGCACAGGCAAACCGAAGGGTGTGGTGCATACTACAGGCGGCTACAACCTCTACACCCACATGACGACTAAGTGGATCTTTGATCTGCAAGACACAGATGTGTATTGGTGTACCGCAGATGTGGGCTGGATCACCGGACACAGCTACATTGTCTACGGCCCGCTGTCTAACGGTGCAACGACCCTAATGTACGAAGGGGCACCGCGTGCTTCTAACCCTGGTTGCTTCTGGGATGTGATTCAAAAGCATGGGGTCAACGTCTTTTATACTGCACCCACCGCAATTCGCGCCTTTATCAAAATGGGCGAAGACTTGCCGAAAGCGCGAGATCTCTCCTCTTTGCGCTTGTTGGGCACCGTGGGAGAACCGATTAACCCCGAAGCTTGGATGTGGTATCACCGCGTAATCGGTGGTGAGCGCTGCCCGATTGTGGATACTTGGTGGCAAACCGAAACGGGCGGCATTATGATCACGCCTCTACCTGGGGCGATCGCCACCAAACCAGGCTCAGCAACTCTCCCCTTCCCTGGCATCTTGGCCGATGTGGTGAATCTAGAAGGGGAATCGGTCGGCACTAACCAAGGCGGCTACCTAGCAGTGCGGCATCCCTGGCCCGGAATGATGCGGACAGTTTACGGCGATCCCGATCGCTTCCGCAAAACCTACTGGGAACACATTCCCCCCAAAGATGGCAAATACGTCTACTTTGCGGGCGACGGCGCACGACGCGATGAAGATGGCTACTACTGGGTCATGGGTCGCGTGGATGACGTGATCAACGTGGCTGGGCACCGTTTGGGCACGATGGAGATTGAGTCGGCCTTGGTTTCTCACCCTGCCGTGGCTGAAGCTGCGGTGGTGGGCAAACCTGATGAACTCAAAGGACAAGAGATTGTGGCCTTTGTGACCCTAGAAGGCGGTCATACTGCTAGCGATGCTCTCAAAGCAGACCTGAAGCAGCACGTCGGCCAAGAAATTGGCGCGATCGCCCGTCCCGGAGATATCCGATTTGCCGATGCCCTACCCAAGACGCGATCGGGCAAGATTATGCGACGGTTGCTGCGGGATCTCGCTAGTGGCAATGCCGTATCTGGGGATACTTCTACCCTAGAAGATCGCAACGTCCTAGAAGCCCTGCGCGACGAAGGTTAACTAGAGTGACCTAACCCCCGGCCCCTTCCCTACAGGGAAGGGGAGCCAAATTCAAAGGTTTCGGAGAGGGGTTTGGGGAGAGGTCTCAATTTCGCCTTAAACCCGCTGAACAATCACGGCATAAAAGGGATCGCCCCCTGCCACGCCAAGCATTTGCAAGAAGCTGGGTACTTGTGCCCGCCGCGCAACTACTTCAGGGGCAGAAAATCCAGGTACAGATTCGAAATAGCGTTTGACCAGTTCTACGCGATATTCCTCCGAGCTATCTCGCCAAGCCTGGATTGCCTTTTGGTAGAACATGCGGTTAGAAAAGCTAACGATTGCGATGCCTCCGGGCTTTAGAACGCGATGAATTTCGCTGAAGATAGCTTCGGGATACTGCAAATACTGCACAGAAACCGTATTCAGCACTGCATCAAACGATTGATCAGGTAAGGGCAGTTTCGGCTCCTGGTTTAGGTCTTGGGTAAAGGAGTGGTGCAGGCGCGGATTACGGGCTAACTCTTCGGCGTTGAGTCCATGCCCTTCAACATGAGCAAACTCCACTTCATCAGGCAGATGGGAAACCCAACTACTCATCAAGTCCAAAATCCGGGTCTGAGGCTTTAGACGTTCGCGATACAAATCGGTGAGCTGCTGAATGAATCCCTCATCGACGTGAGTGACAAAGCGGGGCAGACCATAAAAGACTGTATCTTCGGTGGGGTCTAGCTTGGTGCGATCGCTGGGCTGGAGGGGCATGATGTTGGCGGGAATAGGCTCTACTTCCAAAATTTTAATGAACAAATTTAACGTGAGACTGTTGCTGCCAAAATTTGTTCTACTTGCTGGATTTGCTCAGCACTAAACCCTGCTGTTTTTAGCTCTGGGAGAAAAGCGCGATCGCTATAACTGCCGTTTAGGGCTAAGGCTTGTTCGTAAGCTTGAATCGCTGCCTCGCGATCGCCCCCACCCCAGTGAATGATTGCCAGCGCCACCCAAGGATGCGGATTATTCGGTTCCAAAGCCGCAGCCCGACGTGCAGCTAAGCTAGCCCAACCATACTCTCGCAAACGGTGAGCAGCTAAGCTGAGGTTGTAGTAAGGAATTTCGTTATTGGGTTCTAGCCAAGCAGCCCAACTGTGAGTGATGACAGCAGAACTCAGATCTCCCTGGACCAGATAGACGATGCCTAAAGCATTGAGCGCTGGTACTGAATTGGGATCGCGGTAAAGCCCCTGAAACAGTGATTCCATTGCCGCTAATTCTTGGCCTGCCAGATGTTGAGTCCAACCTAAGGTAATGCGTCCAGACAAATTGTTGGGTTCCAGCTCCACAGCTTGCTGAAATGCAGCGATCGCCTCTGCATAACGGGCTTGGGCTCGATAAGTCAGACCTAATTGACGATACTCACTCGCAGATGGGGCAGCTACCACTGATGCTGCCAACCACAAACTACTACTAATTACCAACCCAGAAATTAGCCTATTTCGCACCATTGCCAGCCCCAACAATTAGCCTAGTTTTGATGATTATGCTGCTAGCTTTTTAGCAACTATACAGCTTGATTGATGAGCCGTTGTTCATCAGCAGTGAGTCCGTAAAGGTCGTAAACGAATTGGTCAATTTTTCCTTCAAGGACACAAATTTTTTGCTGTAGATTTCGGCGTTCCTCCCCAGCCTCGGCTATTAGTAACTGTTGCTGGAGAGATAACAAACGCTCCACTAGGGCCACTAAATGCTGCTGCGGCTGAGGACATAACGAGTCGAAAGCGGAACAAATGGGCAGCGATCGCAATTGTGGCGGCCCAATTCGTAAATAGCCCCCTTTGAGGCAGTCTCCTCCATATAAGTTGCGGTAGTAAAAGGTGATTAACTTACTATTTAAAAGCGCCAAGAGGTAATACAAATTCAGAGACGTGAAAATAATCACAGTCGATTTTCCTGCCAAGAAAGCTCCTGCAACATCCACGGCACATTCTAAAACTTGGGTCATGCCAGCCACAATAATTTTGGGTTGGCGAGCTTGCTGTTGTCGCTTGGGTGGTAAGTGAGAATGCTGGTTTGCTGGAATAATCGGATAGCGATAGGCGTGGCCCAAATAGCGTAGACACTTGTGCCCCCACAGATCACAATAACGGTCAATGGTGCCACTATTGATCAGCTTCAGGTCAGTGGTTTGGGGGCAAGCCTCATCTGCAATCAATGGTTGCATGGCATAGGCTTCTCCCACGGTTGCTGCCCCTAAAACTTCAGCCACCGCAGACAAGGGCGGAAACTGGGACTGCAAGCGATCGCACAACTCTGCCTGCTGCAAGCTAGCACCCAATCGCCACGGTTTCTCTGCCTGCCAGAAATAACGCTGGTAATCTAGCCATTGACAAGTTGCGGGAGCGATCGCACTGTTGCTAGCTACCTCCATGCGTTCGTACTGCACCTGTGAGGTTAAGTCTGGCGGTTGTTTTCGAGCCGCGTAAACGATGGGATAAACCGCAACTCGAAAGATTGGCACCTTGGAGTAATCGCGGATTGTCAAAAGTTGATTCTGGACGGCTAAAAGCTGACGAGCTTGAGCGGCATAACTGGCCGACCCTAGCTTATTCGGAACAATCAAGCTGGTTAAACCGTGGGACTTGCATAGGGCGATCGCTTGTTCAATAAACACGCAAAACAAGTCCCAATTGCCTGAAGCGACTTGATAGTGTTGTGTACAGTAGTGCCGCCAATCAGGAAGGTGCTCGGTCATCCACTCCGAATCCACATAGGGCGGATTGCCAATCACCACATCAAACCCTCCCCCCTGCATCACCTCTGGGAACTCTACTTGCCAGTTAAAAGCCTGATTAGAGCTGCCCAGGGACGAAGGGGAGCGATCGCCCAGTGCCTCACCAATAATGGCGTTGCCACACTTAAGGTTGTTCTCCAAATCAAATTGGTAGCGCTGGGTTTTGCCCCCCCAACCCGCTTTTCTGGTATGCCCGCTAGGGCTATATGCTGGGGGGAGCCGATCTAAAGCATGTGCACAGGGAGGATAGTCTACAAACCTTAGAACTCCTGTTTCCCCCAGCGTTGGGGGGCTAGGGGGGCCAGCTATTCTCAATAGGCACCGCCGAGCCTGCTCAACTGCCTGAGCATCGATATCCACGCCATAAATGTGCTCGCACAGAATCCGCCACCGTTCCGCGATCGCTAACTCCCAAATCCCATCGTTCGCTTGTTGCAGCGGCAATTCTGTGATTAGTTTGTTTCCGCTTTCGTAAGCGTTGATGTAGCGATCGCGATACCAAGCCAATAAGTAGGCATAGGCTCGGAGCAAGAAAATGCCTTCGCCACAAGCAGGGTCAAGAATGCGGAGATTGCCCAATAACTGTTGAGGCGTTTTATCTACTAGCAGCCGCCCGACTGTGTTTTCCACCATGTAATCCACAACTGCCGTAGGTGTGTAACAAACCCCAATGGGCAGTTGTAGTGTCCTTGCGTCATCTGTGGCAGAAGGATCAGAAGGAACGGGTGGGGGAGGTTTGCGGTTGAGCATGGTGGGCTGTTGCCTGCAAGGTTCGCCGACCGATTTCTTGGCTAATCGCAGTGAGAGATTCATTCAAGCCACTGCGAAACAGGTTGTAGAACAGCCCTTTGGGGGTGCCTGCACCGGGTTCTGCCGTAATATCTTGCGTCAGCAGCACTTGAGTTGCAGAAGCCCCTGGATAAGCCGCTACGGAATTAATTTGCCAATATCCTTGCAGCGTTTTCACATCGCCTTCCAGCAGTCGAAAATCAATCCGTTTTTTCGCAGTTTCAATGTTTTCGGTGCGCAAACGCGATCGCCTGCTAACCAGCAACACCTGACGCACATCCACCTGCTCCACCACTTTGCGATTACCCTGCGCCTCAATTACACGGCTCGAAACGACATTAGGGAGAAATTTGGACAGATTGGCATAGTCGGTCAACACTGACCAAACCACATCCGGAGGAGCTTTAACCAAAACTTTAGCCACATAGCGGCCTTGATCTCCTGTGACCACTACCTTGCCGCTGCGTAACGCCACTCGCTCTGCTACCGGAAGGCGATCTAGAGGACCGTTAAACAGTTCGGCTCTAGCTACTAAGGGAGAAGTGACAGCCAACAATACAGCGGTTGTGAGTCCTCCAAGCCGTAGCAGAGTTTTAGTTGGTAAGGTGACTACTCCAGAGCGGGCGATCGCAGAAACGCAATTTGCCAAGATACCGGGCGCAGAAATATCAGACATAAAGTCAGGAGATAGGTCAGAAGCTATTGGCAATTGTCTCTGACCATAACCTGTCGCCCGATTGAATGCCACTGGCACCCTAGAAGTCTTCAGCTTGCCGAATCTAACGCTAAGCTCAGCGCTAACTGAAGTTCTGGACGGGGTTTGGCATCAGCGGGTAAGGGTTCTGGCTCCGCTTGTACCCCTGGGCAATAGCGAGCATAGGTGCAGCGATCGCAATGCCCGCCAGTCGTAGGTTCCCAAGCGGCATCCGTTCGCAAGCGTAGCGCTAAATCACTAATGGCAGACTCAACTCGCTGCTTATGGTCTGGTGTGACTTCAAAGCTAATTTTCTCACCTGTACGAAGATAAATTAAACTCAAGCGCCGTAGTGTTTGTGGGTAGGTTTGCTCTAAGGCCAAGTAATACAGCCCAATTTGCAGATTAAGTTCTGCTGGGTCTAGCAGTTTAGTGTCTTTGTTGGATTTATAGTCGATCAGCTCCAAGCCATCGGATAAATAATCCAGGCGATCGTAACGCCCTGAAACAGTAAATTCTAAATTTTCAACTTGAAGCGATCCCTGAATTTTGCCTTCGACTGCTAGCGGGCGTGCGATCGCAGTTTGGCTAGCAATAAAGCGCTCGTGATAGCGCTGCAACATTGCTTGCCCTTGTGTCACCTGGTTAGGGCTGAGTCCTTGAGTGTGCTGGCTCCAGCAGTATTCCACCCAATCAAGCCCTGGAATCGGTTCTTGATAGTGCCAATCGCGGTAGATCTGCGCTAAAGCTTCGTGCAACGCCGTACCCAGAGACGCAGACCCAAAGAAAGCAGCGGTTTTAATCCCACGTTCATAACGGAAATAGTAGGACTGGGCACAGCGATGGTAGGTTTGCAGCTTGGCGGCAGAGAGGTGGTAAGCCATGAATGACCCAGGAGGAAGTGAGGACAGAGCGCTACAGACGATTTTAGGAGGACTCCCCCGCTAGTTGCAGAATTCGTTGCCAATGTTCAGGTGAGACTGGCACCACTGAAAGCCGACTAATCCGCAACAAATCAAACCCTTCAAAACTACTGTCTTGCTTAATCTGAGCCAGAGTCACGGGTTGCGGCAGCGATCGCACAGCTTGCACATCGACCACAGCTCGTTTCGGGTCAGCTAAAGCAGGGTCGGCATAAGGCTCGCTCACGACTTCAGCGATCCCGGTAGCTCGGCGCTCGTCCCCTGTGTGATAGATCAGCGCCAAATCTCCTGGCTGCATGGTGCGGATGTGCTTCAGCGCTAGATTATTGTTCACCCCATCCCAAATTGTTTGCCCGTCTCGCTCCAAGTCTGCATAGCTATAAACGTCCGGTTCACTCTTCAACAACCAATAAGCCATCGCGATCGCGCTCCTCACCAGCCAAGTCTGTAAGTTTCTAAAAATGTAACCAATCAGACTTTGTACCACTGGAGATGACAGATTAGAACCATCAACGCCATTTAGTCGCCATGCTTGCGATTGTGAGGAGGAGCCATCCCATGTACCCAGCCCACCTGTCCCACCGTCCATCCCGCTCTTGGCAGCGCTGGACCGCTTTACCGCTCGCCTTAGGGCTGCTGAGCCTCACCTTTGCCAACCCTGTTCTAGCTCAAGAACGAGCCCAAGAGAGAATGCTGAGAACCCTCACTGTGACTGGCCGTGGCATAGAAATGATCCCCACCACTCTGACTCAAGTTGAACTGGGAGTGGAGGTGCAAGGCAAAACCGCAGAAGCAGTGCAGCAAGAAGCTGCCAAGCGTTCTTCGGCAGTTGTAGAGTTGCTCAAGGCGCGCAATGTGGAGAAACTGCAAACCACAGGCATTACCCTGAACCCCAACTATAGTTACGAAAACAACACGCAACGTTTAGTGGGCTACATCGCGACCAACACCGTCAGCTTCCGTGTCGATACGCAACGAGCAGGCACCATCATTGATGATGCAGTGAAAGCAGGAGCGACGCGAGTCAATGGCGTGAGTTTTGTAGCTCCAGACCCCGCGATCGCCGCCGCCCAGAAACAAGCGCTACGAGAAGCCACCCAAGATGCCCAACAGCAAGCCAACGCTGTTTTAGAGGCACTCAACTTCACCGCTCAAGAAATTGTGAGTATTCAAGTTAATGGAGCCAGTGCCCCACCGCCTCGCCCCGTTATGGCCTTCTCTAAATTGCAACGCGCCGAAATGGCTGATACGCCTGTAGAGGGTGGCGAACAACAAGTCGATGCCAGCGTCACCCTAGAAATCCGGTATTAACCAACCATATATCCATATAAAAAGGGCAGGCTCAAGACCTGCCCCTACCATCACAATTACAAGGTATCGAAATTAGGCGTTCCCGTTAAAATTCATCGTCGCCGCCGTAATTGTTCATGGAACCAGCGTCATTGTCCCGCTTGGAGCCTAGCAGTTCTAAGCGATCGACTCGAATCACAGGCTTGGTACGAGTTGCTCCTGTGTTGCGATCCTGCCAAGACTCAAACTTGAGTGCCCCACTAACGCCAATTAAGCTGCCTTTACGTACATAGTCAGCCGCTACTTGAGCCGTTTTGCCCCATAGCTCCAAATTAAACCAGTCTGGCTGGTCGCTGTTGCGCGTGCGGCGATCGACAGCCAACGTCAAGTTGCACACCACGCTACCCGACTCGAAAAATTTCACATCGGGGTCTCCCCCGACTCGACCGACTAAAGTAACAACATTAAGACTCATAGGATTATCAGTACAGAGTTTTAGTACAAGTGTACCTATAGTATATCGAAAGTTTTCCTGCTATGGCTGCAATTTAATGGGTTGTCAGTAGTGAGCTACTGCTCCCCTCAAAATCGCTAAAACATGCCACTAAAAAACCTGTGACCCTGAGTAGTTATAAGGTTCAATTTATCACTAATTTAAGGATGCAAATATTGTTAAGTTCTGTCGCGATTAGTCGTTAAGATAAAAGTTATCAAGACCAAACAAATTCGAAATTTATCCTGATTCCAGCTTGCCATCGTAGGAATGTGACTAAAGATTCGTCAAGGTTATCGTAATTAGCTGGATTTACAGTTAACCTGAAGCTAACTAGACTCAGGATAAAAAACGTAATAAAATCCACCTCGGCTACATTGTATTCAGGCGCGGCAGCATTTCGTTTAGGGGCGTAGAAACTAGTGGGTCTTTTCAGTCGTTTTTCCTTATCTCGGGACATGGGTATCGACCTCGGTACCGCCAACACACTAGTTTATGTATCGGGTAAAGGGATTGTTCTCCAAGAACCTTCCGTAGTTGCGATCGATCAAGATGATCGAGTGCCTTTAGCGGTCGGAGAAGATGCCAAAAAAATGCTAGGACGGACCCCTGGGAATGTAGTGGCACTGCGTCCCCTCAGGGATGGCGTAATTGCTGACTTCGACACCGCAGAGTTGATGTTGAAGCATTTTATTCGGCGGGTGCATGAAGGTCGCACGCTGGTTTCCCCCCGGATTGTCATTGGTATTCCCAGTGGTGTTACGGGTGTAGAGCGTCGGGCGGTCATGGAAGCAGCTTCGCAAGCGGGTGCCCGTGAAGTCTATTTGATTGATGAGCCAGTTGCCGCCGCGATCGGTGCGGGTCTGCCTGTCGCAGAACCAACAGGCAACATGATTATCGACATTGGTGGTGGTACTACCGAAGTTGCTGTATTGAGTTTGCAAGGGACTGTACTGAGTGAGTCGGTACGGGTCGCGGGTGATGAGTTGAGCGAGTCAATCACCCAGTACATGAAGAAAGTGCACAACTTGGTGATTGGGGAACGTACAGCCGAAGAAATTAAAATTCGCATCGGTTCTGCTTACCCCACCAATGAAGTGGATGAAGCCATGATGGAAGTCCGGGGTTTGCATTTACTGTCTGGGTTACCTCGTACCGTCACCATTAAGGGACCAGAAATTCGTGAGAGCATGTCCGAGCCTCTCTTGGTGATTGTTGAGGCTGTTAAGCGCACCTTAGAACGCACTCCCCCAGAACTGGCGGCGGACATTATTGATCGCGGCATTATGTTGGCTGGTGGAGGTGCATTGTTAAAAGGGATTGACACCCTGATTAGCCACGAAACTGGAATTGTGGTTCACGTTGCTGCCGATCCCCTGAGCTGTGTTGTATTAGGCACAGGTCGGGTTCTGGAGAACTTTAAGCAGCTAGAGCGGGTGTTTAGTGGCCGCTCCCGGCATATGTAACTGCATCCGCTGGTTTCGTGCAGTGCTAACAAGTTTCTTGTGCAGGGGGTGGCGATCGCCCACTCCCTTGGTTTGCAGAGCAGTAACAGACTGCTTGGTTTCTACTTGAGTGCTGCTGCATTCTGTTGCCGAACGCTCTAGGCGACTCATGCTGCCCTACTGAGTGAATTTATGCAGAATCTACCTGCTCTTAGCTGAGCGATCGCTTCTTGTAAGCCTTCCTTTGACCTAGCGCTAACCCGCTTTAAACAAAGGGGACAATTTCTAGCAACCTTAAAGATTCTTAAACCGTAAGCTCAAATCAAGATATTTTAGATTGCATGTATACACTGCGTCGCTGGTGGGATCGATATGGCATAAAAATGTTGCTAGTGGGTGTTACCCTGGGCACTGCCTGGATGGTTCGGGAGACCCAAGGAGCAGCGATTCTAGAAGTGTATCAAGGTATGACTCGTCCCTTCCAAGGTGCCCCTAACGCAGAAGAGCAGATTGCGAATGCACGAGTCCTAGAGCTACAGCAGCGCTTGGTCGAGCTAGAAAGCCAAAACCAAAAACTTCAAGACTTACTGAGTTACGCCTCCACGAGACCGCGAAAAGGAATTGCCGCTCCAGTGATTGGGCGCAGTGCTGACCACTGGTGGCAGCAGGTGACTCTAGGACGGGGTAGCAAAGACGGGTTGCAAGTGGGATATGTGGTAGCAGGGCCAGGAGGCTTGGTGGGTCGAGTTACGAGTGTCACCCCCCGTACGAGCCGTGTCCTCTTGATCAGCGATCCCACGAGCCGCGTAGGAGTTGTAGTGAGCCGTAGCCGTTATACCGGATACATGCGTGGGCAAGCGGCTAACCGAGCCGTTCTAGAGTTCTTCGATAAAGTTCCTGATGTGCGACGTGGCGATGTGATTTCTACTTCTACGTTTAGCCAGCTCTTCCCATCAGGCATGCCTGTGGGTCGGGTTGAGTCAGTCAACCTAAACAAAAGCCCTGCCCCAGAGGCTGTGATTGAGTTGTCTGCTCCCATTAGTTATTTGGAGTGGGTAATTGTTTACCCTCATCAATCAGCAATTCCTGATTCCACGTCTGCTACTCCCAAGTCGGATGCCCCATGAGGAATGATCCTTTCAAAAATCTGCTAAAAAGCTCTGCTTATAGCCGTTCGCTGCTAAATTGGTCTGTTACGATTGTCTCTGTAATTTTGTGTCTATTGGCTCTGCCTTTACGCTTTCCGGGCCTAGAGTTAGCAGGCATCGGCCCAAACTGGTTATTGATTTGGGTCGTTGCTTGGAGCGTCAAACGCACAGTGTTCCAAGGTGCGATCGCCGGATTAGTTCTAGGACTTCTGCAAGATGGAATGACAGCCGCTCATCCTACCCATGTCCTAAGTTTGATTTTGGTTGGTGTTTTGACGGCTCGCCTGCAAAAGCAGCGCTACATTGAAGAAGATTTTATTTCGGTGGCGCTGATTGTGTTTGGCATGGCTGTGGTAGCAGAAACCGTCATTGCCATTCAATTTAGTTTGCAAAAGCTAGATGGCGCTTCAGTGCAAGCAGTACGCACGCTAGCAGAAATTTGGACATATCACCAGCGCACAGCCCTAAGCTCGGCAATTTTGAGTAGTTTGTGGGCTCCTGTGGTTTACTTCCCTCTAAATCGCTGGTGGGAGCGAATGGGCCTGTTGGAGCAGCCTTAAGCTTGGATTTTAAGCTATTAAACCTTTATGCCTGAACCAGATGGTAGCAAGTGACGACGTGCTGCACTGCGGAGGCTAGGTCGCCTAGAATACAAGTGGGTTGCAGGCGCTCTACGTAGCGTCGGCTCCGAATTCCGCAAGTCAAGGCGATCGTGGGAATTTCTAGGGCTTGCCCTGCCACAATATCGGCTTCGGTATCTCCAATCATCCAAGCTGTCTGGGCTAGTTCACCGCTCAATCCCTGTTCAGCTACAGCTTTAGCCAACAGTTGGGTTTTGCAGTCAGCATAGTTTTGGTAGGCGGCTTGGTCGTTGTCGGTGCCATAAATGCCGCTAAATAAATCCAGCAAACCATACTCTTGCAAAATTTGAGTTGCTTGGTTCTGGCATCGTAGTGTGACCAAAACTAGCCGAATTCCTTTTGTATGCAGTAGGGTTAAGGCCCAACGCACTCCAGGTTGCAATCGATCCTTCTGTAGCAAGGTTGGCTGATTGACGATTTGACCAACTCGCTGCAAAAACACATCAATTTGCTCTTGCTGGCTTAAACCGGAGCGCATAGCAATTTCTACATCTGGCACCCGGTCTTGCTTCATTTGCCAGAATTGGTCTTTGCTCAGCAACTGAAGTGGTAAGGTAATTCCTTGAGCTTGGTAAGTCGCTTGGGTATCGGCGAGACCTAGCTGATAGGTACTGTAGTACCGCTCTGAAACATCAATGATGGGACCATCGAAGTCACAAAATACGGTTAGCCCTGATGAAGATGGAACTGGAAAACCCGTTTGACTGCGATATAGCTCATAAAGACGCAAGCTGGCGGGTACAACACCTGTCATAAAGGTTACCTGGAAGGCTACAAGCCGATACACTTCTTCACTTTAGTTGATTAAAACATAAGTTGTCATGCCTTTTGGGCTGGTTTTGGTATCAAAAAAATTTATGTCTCGGATAATAAGGCTAAGAAGGGTTGACAAAATTAACATTTATCTATTTTTATTGATACGCGTAAATATTTTGTATACGTAAATACAAAATGCCCAAGAACTTGGCCTGCCATCCATTAGGAGCGATCGCTTCTAACCGCCCAGACTAGCCCAAACCATGAGTATCGACCTTGATCCCATTTATACTGGCTCGATCGCTCGTCTACATCTGTCGCGAAAAAGAAGCTTCTCAACAAAACTTCCTCGGCAGTTGGGCCAAGGAAGTAGTTCATAAGAATAGGAGTCAAGCGAGTTAACTCATAGGTCAGGAGTTCACTCTACTCGATTAATGCACAGGCGGCACAAAGGGTAGCTCGGGCACCTGTTCTAGGTTGGTCATGTTCTTCAGATTTACTGTGCCCTGGGTCAGAAAACGGAAGGTTTCTTGATACAGACTTTGCCAGAAGCGATTGCTCATGCCTTGGCTTACCTCAGTTGGGTCCACCATTGGGTGAGGCACTAGGTGTTGGGCTGGGTAAAGGTAGGAGTAGTGACCTTGTTGAGCGCCACCAATCTTTTGAAAGAGAGTTTGGTTAGTTTTGATATCAGCGGCATCCTCATTTTCGGTCAGAACTAAGAAGGTGGGGACATTTTGCAGGGTACGGGTCTGTTTAGAGTCAAGAACAAAAGCGCTACCAAAGCGATCGGCAGCGGTTAGTGCTCCGACAGGAAATTGCAAGCTAGGGTCCCAACCCAGTTCTTTGATGTCGAGGGGGCCTGCCAGATTTACATATTGCCGATGCTCTTCCCCATAAACTTTCAGCAGAGGTGCATAAGCGACAACTCGATCAATGCGATCGCTTCGAGTGGCGGCAAGGCTTAGGGCTACAGCGCCACCCACTGATAAGCCAACTGTATAGATTGGGCCAGGTAGAGCCTCTAACTCAGCCAGTCGAGCTTTGGCCTCGCTCAGGTAGTTGAGGTGGGAAGAGATAAAGTAGCGCTCAAAGTCGGGATCATCTGGCTGAGAAATGGCTTGGATAATATCGAGTAATCGAGGCTCGATCGCGATTAATCTTGCGGTTAGAGCGATACGTTGCGTGGCGCTGGGGTTGCGGCGATCGCTGGGATGGGCAGCTAAATTAGCAAAATAGTTTTGAAGAACGGGATCTCTCTGAACTTTCTGGCGTAAAGGCGTGGCAATTTCGGGCTTGAGGTCAACTTGAGGCCAATACTTGTTGGGCAGAGCAAACTCATGGCCTGCTAGGGTGGCTTGATAAACATTAAAGCCATTCTGGAAGAGATATTCTGCTAGTCGCCACATCTGATGGGGCTTAGCAC
The DNA here is from genome assembly GCA_019358975.1 of Trichocoleus desertorum ATA4-8-CV12. Lineage (NCBI taxonomy): Bacteria > Bacillati > Cyanobacteriota > Cyanophyceae > Leptolyngbyales > Trichocoleusaceae > Trichocoleus > Trichocoleus desertorum. The sequence goes on along the minus strand of JAHHIL010000012.1, from coordinate 35,948 downwards.
TAAAGCCATGAAACATCAGGACAGTGCCGAGAATAGTCTGCCCCGGTTCATGCAACAGGTAATAGGGGTATGCACCCGAGCGGCGATCCGGGTTGGCATCAATGCTCGCGACGTAAGCAGCGATCGCTCGCTTCGTTTGGTCTAGTTGCTCGGCAGTGGGGGCTGTGTTCGTGTTCAAAGAGAGAGTCATGAAGGTCATCCTAGAGGGTAGAACCAGGCCATAAGTTAAGGCTTAAAAGGCCCAACAATAGACCTTACACCTATACAAATACAAAGGCTTGAGGAGTCAGGATAGCGTTGCTGAATACCACACCAGTAAATTTAGTAATTCCGCATCTAAATTCTTTGCAAAAATCTTTTTCTGTGATTGAGGTTGATTACCAGGGATCTAATTGTGGAGATTGACTGGAGCGATCGCGGCCTCTGTTACAAATTCTTCTACTTGCAAATTCTCCCACCCACTTTTAAAGCCAAGCACTAGAATCGATCTACTGACGTGCTGCTTGCATGTGGCACTGTTTTCATTCAGGCAAGCTTGAATATTGGCTCTGGCTGAGCCCCTTCTTTATGAAACGGTCAATTCACTGCCCATCGTGTCTGACACCCCTGGGTACCCTCAACTATGACAGCATTCCCCAGTTGAGGTGCACCTCCTGCCAACGCAAATATGGTGTTGTTTATGGTAAGCTCTCTCAGCGAAATTCTATGCGAGAGGTATTGCTTTACCTCACTAGTAAGCTGCCGAGATTTTATAAACGGCATTATGAATTTCGCATTATTACGCCTGCTAGGAGCCTGCAAGTCCTGAAGTTTTCAGTTCCGGGGGCAGAAGATGGGATTCCCGTCCGTCGGGGCGATATGGTCTCGCTGCTCTATACCACCCAGGGCTACGTTCTAAAAAAGCTAATTGCGATTACTAACCACACGACGGGTAGTGACTATCTTCTACCTGCTCCCGTACCCAGCCCTGGCTACTTAGTAGCTACTCGCGGGACCGTCTCCACCGTTGTGTTTCTATCTCTGCTGTTCACCGGGGCCAATATCTTTTTGTTATCAACGCTAAGCGCGGCGGGTCTTTTGCTCTACGCCAGACTCGCCCATACAGCCCAGCTCTCTAGTCCTCCTTTACAGATGAACGTGCAGGAAGAATTGCGTCTAATGGCTGACCAAAAGCTGTTAACCCAGAGATACGGCCTAGAGCAACGAGTGGGAGAGCTGAAGCACGAATCTGCTGCCAACCAAGCGCTAATCAGTCAGCTTGAATCTCTGAAGCGCAAAATGTTGCAGTTTGACGACAAGCTCTATGCCAATCGAATTCGTCGCACGACCAGTGCTGTTGGTATTTTGAGCAAGCAAACCACCAACAACCAGCGGCTGGTGAGTGAGTACGCCCGCATGATTAAGATGATCGACATTGAAGTAGAAACTGCTCAAATTGCCGACCAACTACCTGATGCTGAGAACTTTACCAAAACGATTCTGCGGAAGCTGGAAGAACTCAAGCACGTTGAAGAGTACAACCAAAATTTAAGATTTCAGCTAGAAGCCAATGAAGAAGTGAGAAGGATGCAAGCTTGAACTGAAATAAGAGAGTGAATTGTCTGAAACTGGCTCAGCCCAATGTGGCAGCAAAAGCCGCTTGATTCTCAAAGATGGGAAAAACTTTATCGAGCTGGGTTAACTCAAAAATAATTTGGACTGAGGGTGAAATTGAGCACAGGATCAACTCACGCCCTAAGCGTTGAGCCAAGCTAAGGGTTCCTATCAACACCATCAGACCAGAGCTGTCCAGGGACTCTACTTGAGCCATGTCAACGATGACGTGTTGGGCGGGGCTAGACGCAACTTTGTGCTTCAACTGATTCTGTAACTCAGTAGCACTGGCCGCATTGAGCTGACCGGAAACTTCAAATACTTCGAATTGGGGGCGAGAAGGGGCGTATTGCATCATGAAACCCTACAGGTAGGGAGGGAATGGCTTAGATGTTCCCAACCATAAACTCTCCTGCCTGGGGGCGGCTAGCTAAAGCCAGCAGTTTTACTTAATCTTTAGGTTACTAGTCGCAATGGTTTAACTTCTCTTCGTACTTGCTACTAGGCAGAAGGCAAATTTCAACCAGTCCTAAAAAAAATTCGAACCCCCGTAGGAAGCTCGAATCTAAAACTTGATCCAGTTTTGTTAGAGACGCTTAAACAAAAAGCTTAAACAAAAAGCTGTAACAGCAGACACGCTAAGGCTAGCAGTCCTCCTGTCAGGTAGAACCGAGCGACAATCTGGTTTTCTGACCAACCAGATAGTTCTAAATGGTGATGTAGAGGAGCCATTTTGAAGAGACGCTTGCCTACCCCATTGGGGCCTTTGGTGGCTTTGAAATAACTGACTTGTGCAATTACAGACAACGTTTCTACCAGGAACAGACCACCGAGAATCAGGAGCGCCCAGAGGGTGTTGGTAATGAGGGCGATCGCGGCTAAGGCTCCCCCAAGCGCCAAAGAACCCGTGTCTCCCATGAAGACGCGAGCGGGGTTCCGATTGTGCATGAGGAAACCTAGACAGCCGCCACTGAGACAAGCCGCAAACAGCATTAGTTCGGGATGGGTGGGCGCAACCAAAGCGCCTAAACCTAGGAGAGCGATCGCTCCCGTGCCACCTGCTAAGCCATCTAGACCATCCGTCAGGTTGGTGGCATTACTCTCCGACACCAACACAAACCAAGCCAAGGGCCAAAACAGCAGTCCCAGCGGTAGTGCTAGCCCAAAGGGTAAAGCCACCGTAGTAATACTTTCGCCTTGACTCAGCATCAGCCACAGACAGAAGAGCCCGCCAAACATGACCTGTAGGGCAAGCTTCATCCGAGGTGAAATGCCTTTGTTGGATTTGCGGCGTAAAACTTGCCAGTCGTCTAGCCAGCCGATGAAGCCGTAGCTGAGCGTTAGGGCTGAGACTGCTACTACATTCGAGTTAAACCCAGACCAAAGTACCGCGATCGCCACGGCTGCTGGCACAAAGAAAATGCCCCCCATCGTTGGGGTGCCTGCTTTCTTTAAGTGAGCTTGAGGCCCGTCTTCTCGAATAAATTGGCCAGTTTTTAGCGCCCGGAGTAAGGGTACGGTCCAGTAACCCAATGCGGCAGTCGCTAAACCACTAATCCACAACGGCAAAGTTAAGGAAAGTCCTTGCCAGAGAGAGCGGCTGGCGAATCCATCTAGCGTGGAGGCGGCAAAGCTCAGCCCTGTCCACAGCGCTAGTAGCAGTATTGTCCCCGTTAGCTTGAGGGAGCGGTCAGAAAATAGTTTTGCGTCCACTGGATTGTCATCTCACTTCACACCACACATGCCAAAGATTTCGAGCTGATCTTTGGAGATTCAGGACAAAATTTTACCCATTTGGGCGATTGTCATACTTAGAGCGATACTGAACTTTATCTATTCATCTAGATCGAGTAGATCGTCATCATCGTCATCTGCGTCATAGGTGTTGTCGTCAACGGCCATGAGTTCGGCAATTTCTTCCTCATTATCGGAGTAGTCAAAATCTTGACTATCGCGTGCCAACAGACGACCATTTGCCTCCAGCCAGTCTAAAATTGAAGACTCTTGCTGGATTGGAATGATGGGAGCGCGCTCATTACGAGATTGCTGCCGCAAAGAAGGGTTGTACATGCTAAGGTTCGGCCTAGAGGATCTACTTTTTTATTCTGACGAACGGAGATGCCCAGAGTCTACCACCGAGTGGGGAATTTCGTGAAGACATCTCTAGCGGATATTTGAGTTTAAGTCAAGAAAGCCCTCAAAAGATTTGTAAAGTTGCGCTAACACTTATCAAACTGCTGTAACACGATCAAGACCAGAGCATCTAACCATCTAGTGGAGGTCAGCTCCGATGTTAGGCAAGGCAGAGTTATTAGAGGCGATCGCAGGCAAGAATCGAGGTTTGCTAGCAACAGAGCGCGATCAACTGGCCATCTTAGCAGCGATCGCTCAATTAGAAGACCGCAATCCTACCCCACGACCGACCGAAGCCAGTGATCTTTTAGACGGCAACTGGCGCTTGCTCTACACCACCAGTCGAGGTCTGCTAAATATTGATCAATTTCCTTTGGTGAAGTTGGGACAGATTTACCAGTTCATTCGGGCTGCCGAATCCAAGATTTATAACTTGGCTGAAGTGCATGGCTTGCCCTACCTAGAGGGGTTGGTCAGTGTTGCTGCCCGCTTTCAAGCTGTCTCGCAGCGACGAGTTGAGGTGAAGTTTGAGCGCTCTGTGTTGGGTTTACAACGGCTGATCGGCTATCAGTGGCCGTCTCAATTTGTGCAGCGACTGGAGAGCGGAGAAAAATTTCTTGCGATCGACTTTAGTATTGCAGGCCGAGACCAGCAGGGCTGGCTAGATATTACCTATCTAGATGCCGACTTACGCATCGGACGGGGCAATGAAGGCAGTGTTTTTGTCCTGACTAAAGTCCGAGAGTGACCATCATGCAGAGCCAGCAGACCCATTGGGATACTACCTTTGATGGTGCCAGTAACGTTGCAAGTGACATTGTGGGTAACGTTGCCAGTAATGTTGCGATCGCTGACAGCCCAGAGCCTAAGTTGCGGCTGTCTCAAGGGCAATTGAATCTGCTAGAAACTTGTCCCCGGAAGTTTCAACATATTTATCTAGAGCAGCTTGGCTCACCTTCTACTCCAGAACAGCAAGCGCATCAAGCATGGGGGAGCCGTTTCCACTTACTGATGCAGCAACAAGAACTTGGGCTACCCATCGATGCCTTGATGGCAGAAGATGCTCAAATGCAGCGCTGCGTGAGTACCCTACTAGCCGCAGTTCCAGAAATTGTCGGGCCTGCTGCAACTTCTTCAGGCTCTACTTGGCGACAAAGTGAGCACCGCCGGACTTGCAGTGTGCAAGGCTATCCAATCACGGTGATTTACGACTTGGTCATGCTAGAGGAGCAAGCCCGGATTCTAGACTGGAAAACCTACCCCCGCCCGCCCCAGCGAAGTTGGCTAGCGCACAATTGGCAAACTCGTCTATATCCCTTTGTGCTGGCAGAAACTAGTCCCTATTTACCAGAACAGATTTCTTTGACTTACTGGTTCGTGCAAGCCCAGGATGACCCCACTAAGGCTCCGCTACCCCAAAGCCTTACCTTCCCCTACAGTTCCGCCTGGCACGAGCAAACTCGGCAAGAGTTAACGCAACTGCTACAGCAACTCACTGGCTGGCTCGAACGATATCAACAGGGCGAACCGTTTCCGCAAGTGAATGTAGCCCTAGAGCACTGTGACGATTGTCAGTTTTCGGGTCGTTGTCAGCGGCACTCCAGTGATTCAGAAGTCGCTCCGGTGGCAGATTGGTTAGCAGACCTCGATCGCATTGATGAGGTGATGCTCTGAAGCGACAAACTCTATTAACAGTGTCTGGGCCATGTAGCAATGCCGTATTCTTATCTCGGTTTCTACCCCTAGCGGAAGAGATAGGTAATCGTTAGACTGATTTCATACCAGAGGGAGAAGATTTTTCTACCACTCCTTCCGGCTCGTACCATGAAAGATTTTGGGCAAGTCCTAGTTGAGAAGACTGAGGGCATTGTTGAGCAGTGGGTGGACGCAGTGCGCCAAGATCGGCAAATTGAAAGTGCAGATGACCTTTCTGCGACTGCAATTCGCAACCATATTCCCCATGTCTTGGCCGCGATGGCGACTGTGCTCTGTGAGTCTCAGGACAGCAATGTGTCGGAATTAGTCGCTGCCAGCCTCAATCATGGTGTTTTGCGAGCGGAGCAGGGATTTGACTCGAGAGAAATTGCGCGGGAATATCGCTTATTACGCTCAGAAATTTTTACTGCCCTACAACCTGATCTACTACAGGCACAGCCCGCCGTCATCATTCGATCGTTTCGGCTGATTGATGTGGTGGTGGATGAGGCGATCGCTCAATGCTTCAAAAGCTATGTAGAAGAACGGCTTCGAGAATTTGAGCAACTGCAAAGCCAACTCGCACTCACCAATCAAGAGCTAACTCGCTTAGTTCGCACCAGCCAGGAAAATCTTTCTTTATTAGCTCACGAACTCAAAACGCCGCTGAATTCCATCATTGGCTACTCAGAACTCTTTTTGCGCCAGCAGCAGCAACTGGAAGCAAAAGATAATGTTCCGAGTATTGAGAATATTGAGCGGGTGCTACGACATGGCCGCGACTTATTGCGCTTGATCAATAATGTTTTAGAGCTATCGCGTTACGAAGCAGGCAACATGCAGCTTCATCTCACGACAGTTGATGTGCGCTTGGTGATCAATAGCGTGATGGAAATGCTAGAACCCCTAGCTCTGGCTAAAGGACTGACTCTAGACATTGATTACGACGCGGCTCCTGTAACGATCACAACCGATCCTCTCCGGTTGCAGCAGGTGATTACTAACTTGGTGAGCAATGCAATTCGCTATACCAACATAGGCACAATTCACGTCCAGTGCCATCGCTTGCCCGATCAACATTGGTCGATCGCGATCGCCGATACAGGTCTTGGCATTAGCCCGGAAGACCAAGCGCGAGTCTTTGATCCTTACTTTCGGGTCAATGAGCATTCCCCTTCCGCGTTGCCTGAAAGCACTGGCCTAGGCTTAGCGATCGTGGCGCGGCTGGTGCAGTTATTGCAGGGACAAATTCAACTGGTGTCGGAGTTGCATGTAGGCTCTACCTTTACAGTAGTGTTTCCTCAGCATGTTGCGGACTCCAGTCAAACTGTTAGTGTTCCCAGCTTGGCGGTAGAAGCGTTTAACCATCATAGGCAGTAGAATTCCTTTGCAAGGTGAGATCAAGCTGGCTTCTCAAGTTGGCGTTGGCTCTACCTTCACGGTGACGTTGCCCTTAGAGGGTGAAGTACCCGACGCTGATTGCAAGCAATACAGCACGGGCTTCCTGTTTCAACAGCCACTGCCTCCACCTTGCAAGCAAAGTATTGGTCTGACGCAGCTTCTGGAGGTTTTGGTCATGTCTGCATTCGCAGCACATCCCACTGACTCCCGTGATAGTTGCCTACCACCCAGGCAGCAACCCGCCTTCCGCAGGTTGATAACTTTTGCTTTTGCTTCTCTTGGATTTACGCCATGGCGACCAGCTGGAGAAAACAGCTTCCCTGAACTACCGATCTGCCTGCGGCAAGAGTCGAACCTCTACTTTGAAGTTTGCCTGTCTGTTCGATGCGGTCAGGTGGGTTATTAAACCATCTAAATTATACTTTGAAACCCTTACCATGAATAGACTTCAAGCCTTTTATTTGCTCGACAGGTTGGCGATTCGTCGCTCACCTACTCCACCCGCCTGTGGCATCGTTCGGGGTGAGACTCCTCACCGCCGGACTCCCTATCCCGACGCTGACTTTTCAAGTACAGCGCGGGGCTTCCGTCGCTAGCTAAACCTGCTGAAGTGATGCTACACCAGGAATTGTCTCTCCACGAGTAGATGGCTGCACGATCCAGGCAGAGGTGAGATCTTCGAGGACTTTATGATGATGGGTTAGCGTTAGTTCATCGGTTATTAGTACTTGCAGGGTAGGCAGATAAGCCCCTTGCTCTGAGATTTGATGACCGTAGCCCACTAGTTTGCCCAACCGTCCAGTTGTTTGATGTTGTACGGAATCGCCAATCGTAAACATAATTAAACTCCTGCTCTAGTCTTGAGTGAAGTAGTGATCGAGGAAGTTCAACACGTAATTCCGGAGTTCAAAATACTCCCGTGAGTTACGCATTGCTGCGCGATCGCGGGGATGAGGGAAAGGAACCTCTAGAATCTCACCAATCTTGGCCGCAGGGCCATTGGTCATCATGACGATGCGATCGGACATATAAAGCGCCTCATCGACATCGTGAGTAATCATCATTACGGCTTGGCGCTGGTTTTCCCAAATATCCAGCACTTGCCGTTGCAATTTGCCGCGCGTCAAGGCATCCAGCGCCCCAAACGGTTCATCCATCAGCAGCATCTTAGGCCGAATGGCTAAGGCCCGCGCAATCCCAACTCGTTGCTTCATGCCACCCGAAATTTCGTCTGGATATTTGTCGGCGGCAGCAGTGAGATTCACCATCGCCAAATGTTCATTAACAATTTGCTGTTTCTCGCGGGCAGGAACGCGCTTTAGCACCTCATCTACTGCTAAGCGAATGTTTTCCCGTACCGTCAGCCACGGCAACAATGAGTAGTGCTGGAATACCATCATCCGCTCGGCTCCTGGCTTGCGGATCTCTCTGCCCTCTAGCCTAACAGAGCCAGCACTGGCCGTTTCTAAACCCGCAAGAATCTTCAACAAGGTTGACTTCCCGCAACCAGAGTGACCAATAACAGAGATGAATTCGTTTTCACTAATGGTCAAGTTGATGCCATCTAAAACGACAGACTCACCCCCACCCGCTGTGGAATAGGTTTTGACCAGGTTCTCAATTACGACAAACTCACCTGTATAGGTTGAAGTCCGACTATCAGACTCAGCGAACTGGCTAGTTGATTTGACCATGATTAACTCCGAAGCGGCTGTAACGGTAGGACAAAAAGTTTAAGAGAGAAAAAATCGTTGCGGTGCGTTAGCACGAATGGCAAAACTGTTGAGGTAGCCTACGGGATCGCTGGGATCAAATCCCTTCTGGTCAATAAATACTTCTGGTAACTCGACTTTGAAATCCTCTTGCGGAGAGGCGATACCCATTTCGGCAGCGATCGCACGGTACAAATCAGCTTGCCAAGCTCTACGCGCAAGTTCTTCGGCGTTCTTGGGAAATTCCTTAATTTGTCCCCAACGAGCCGCCTGTGTCATCAGCCAAATACTGTGCGATCGCCACAAAAAGGTAGAGTGCTCACCTGGTTGCTTAGGGATGTTATCAGGGAGATCGAAAAACATGGTTGTGTCGAGCGAGCGATCAATCCGCTCTTTGCCATCAAAGCCACCGTAGTTATATTCCCCAGCGATCGCAGGACGGGTGAATTTGGGCTTGGCTCCCGTAAACGATCGCTCGGAAATGAGCTGGGCGACTTCGGCCCGATTCTCCGGTTTGCTGCAATACTGGCAAGCCTCAATCATGGCTTTGACTAAAGATCTGTAGGTTTTGGGATTTTCGTTGATGAACGATTCCATCACGCCCAACAAGCGATCGGGGTGCCCCAGCCAAATCTCTTTCCCTTGGGCAAAAGTAAACCCAACGCCTTCCTTCCCTTTACCCAGCGGGCTGATAGCGCGGCTGTTCCAGGGTTCGGCCACCATGTAGGCTTGCATGGCTCCAATCCGGACGTTACTAACCATCTGCGGCGGTGGAATGATGATGACGCGAAATTCCTTTAGCGGGTCTATTCCTGCTGCTGCGGCCAGGTAGCGGACAAAGTATTCATAAATGGCAGAACTGAGCACCACTGCCCAAACTCGCTGCTCGGAGGATTGATTCTCAAAATAGTTTCTGAAGTCACGGCCAAAAGCTTCTAGATCACCGTTGTAGTCTCGCCAAGGCCGAATGCCTGCATCCCACATTTTGCGATTCATGGTCATGGCGTTTCCGTGGCGATGAATCGTCATTGCGGCACAAAGCGGTGCATGTCTCGCTCCCTCGGCTCCAATCCGGGCGTTGGTCACGGCACCTGACACGACTGGCGCTGCATCGGTACGGCCAAAGATGATGCCATCACGAGAAGTTGCCCAGCTCGCTTCTCGATTGAGCCGCACGTTGAGGCCGTATTTATGGAAAAAGCCTTTTTTCCAGGCGATCGCAAAAGGAGCGCAGTCATTCACAGGCACATAACCCACCGTGAGATCCGGTTTCTCCAAGTCTCCCGGTTGGACTACCTGCTTGATTGCCAAAGCTTCTTCGGTTAAACCTTTAGCACTGCGATCGCCACTAATGCCACAGGAGGCAAGAGTCGTGCCTACCGCAGCAGATCCCATCCCCTTAAGAAAATCTCGTCGGGTCCATTGATGCTCAAATGTATCGCTCATAGTTGGAAAAATTTTTAGCGATTAGGTCAGAGGCTATTTGACGACTGCTTTTCATTACTCAAATCGCCCCCTAGCCCCCCAATTCTGGGCAGGGCTGTTTCATGTTACAAGAGGAAAAATTGAAATGTGGTTCAACTCCCTGCACTGCCCCCTAAATCCCCCAATTCTGGGGGACTTTGAGTGTTGTTCCCCCCAAATTTGGGGGGCTGGGGGGGCCTAGTTCGGAACGCTTTCGTTGTATGAAACAGCCCTGCCAATTCTGGGGGAAATGGTTAAGTGCTTGGGGAATTGGCGAGAGCCTAGAAATTAGTTCGCTGAGCTGTGCGATGTGTGACCAGTTGTTCCACTTTGCTAACGGCGTAGTCGAGCAGCAATCCTGTGACACCAATGACTACAATCGCCAGGAATACCGAGTTCAAGTTCAAACGGTTCCACTCATCCCAGACAAAAAAGCCAATCCCAAGGCCACCCGTGAGCATTTCTACAGCCACAATTACCAACCAAGCGATACCCAAACTGATCCGTAGGCCAGTAAAAATATAGGGTAAACTCGCGGGCCAAATAATTTTAGTAATGCGCCGCCAACGAGACATTTCTAGGACTCTTGCCACATCAATATAGTCTTGAGATACGCTAGAAACACCTAGCGCGGTGTTAATAATTGTTGGCCATAAAGAAGTAATGAAAATTACGAAAATAGCGGAAGGATCAGCCAAGTTAAAGATAGCTAAGGCGATCGGCAACCAAGCAAGCGGTGAGACAGGTTTAAAGATTTGAATGACTGGATTAAGCGCCATCATGGCTGGCTTCGACATGCCCACCAAAAAACCAATTGGAATCGCTACGATCGCCGCCAAGAAAAACCCTAAAATCACTCGACGTAGGCTAGCCAGCAGCAGCCAACCAATGCCTAAGTCACCTGGGCCGCGCCGATAAAATGGATGCAGAATATAATCCAAATTAGCGACTAAAGCTTCTGGCGGGGTCGGCATTAAGTCAGGATTAAAGATGGCTACCAACCACCACAGCAAGATAATGCTCAAAAACCCAAGCGCGGGGAGTAGAACTGTATCTCGAATTAAAAGTGGTTTAGCTCGTCGCCAAGCCACCTGTCCTGCAACCGCAATTGCAGCAAGATTGAGTTGAAGCATTGATTTATCTCAGAGTCGAGGTAGGTACCAGTAAGTCGTCGCTATACCAACCAAGGACACTGAAAAGATCAGAATAAAAAATGCTGATCTTCAGTCTCCTCCCAATGCCGACGGAGTTAGCTGACGGGCTAGGACTGAGAGATGTCCCTCCTGGCTGCTTTTAGAAACAAAGCTCGCTCAGAATAAGCCCCAAAATGTGGTTCCTCCGCTTCAGTTCTTACCTCAAAAGCATTTGGCTTTAAGGAGTGCGATCGCACTTGCTAAAAACTGAATTAGGCTAACTTACTAGATTGAATTCTCAGCAGTCTAGCACTAGTTTATTGCGATCGGCAATCATTCTGGAGATAGAAGCAAAAAAATGTTACTGAGTTAACAAAATCAAAGAATCTGAGAGATAGATTAAACAGTTGCAAGAGTTTTATTTAACTGAATATTTGGATCGGCTTTTCTCAAATCAAAAATGATTATTTTTTGAAAAAGATGATTCTTTAATTTTATTTTCATGATTTTTTCATACGTTTTAACGGTAGTAACTTTGGGTAGTCTATAAAGTTTTTTGCTCTTTGAATTAGGATCAGCCGCGATCGCGTGAGTTTCTGGCTCCGGTTCCTTGTTATGCTGAAATATTGGACTCGCTATTGATCGAAACCATGCCTGCGCTGACTAACCCGTCGATTACTGCTTTTCCTCTCGCCGCTGTTGTGGGTCAAGAAGCCATTAAGATGGCCCTGCTACTAGCTGCTGTCGATCCTGGTTTGGGTGGGGTAGTGATTGCGGGTCGGCGAGGGACTGCCAAGTCAGTCATGGCACGGGCAATTCACGCCCTATTGCCCCCGATTGAAATTGTCAAAGGCTCCGCTTGCAATTGCGACCCCAACAATCCCCGCGAGTGGGATGACCAGCTACTGGCCGAGGCTGCTAGTGGTCAGATGCCTGTAATTGGCGGTCAACCCCTCCCCTTCACCGAAGTTATTCCCTCGCCCTTCATCCAAATTCCGTTGGGAGCTACGGAAGACCGCTTGCTCGGTTCGGTTGATGTCAGTCAGTCCATCAAGCGCGGAGAAAGCGTTTTTCAACCCGGATTACTGGCTGAAGCCCACCGAGGCGTGATGTATGTCGATGAAATTAACCTCCTCGACGACCAGATTGCCAATCTCTTGCTCGGCACCCTGACAGAAGGCCGCAACCAAGTAGAGCGAGAAGGCATTAGTTTCCAGCATCCTTGCAAGCCGTTGTTGATTGCCACCTACAACCCAGAAGAAGGTTCGCTACGAGAGCACTTGCTCGACCGCATTGCGATCGCACTTTCTGCCGATGCGGTTTTGGGTATTGATGAACGGGTGCAAGCGGTAGACCAAGCCACTCAATACGCCAACTCCCCTCAAGCTTTCTTAGATCAGTACGATGAAGATTTGGATGGCCTCAAAACTCAAATCGTCTTAGCTCGCGAGTGGCTGAAAGATGTGCAGATTCAGTCAGAGCAAGTTGCCTATCTGGTTAATGAAGCGCTACGGGGCGGCGTACAAGGTCACCGAGCAGAACTATTTGCGGTGCGAGTCGCCAAAGCTCATGCAGCGTTAGAAGGTCGAGCCAGTGTCAACGCCGAGGATCTGCGCCGTGCCGTAGAACTGGTAATTGTGCCCCGATCTACAGTCGTTCAAACCCCACCCGAAGAACCACCAGCGCCCCCACCGCCTCCGCCCCAGCAAAATCAAGACGAACCTCAAGACGAATCTGAGCAAGACCAAGACGAGCAAGAAGAAGAAAAAGACGAGCAAGACGACCCAGAGCAAGAGCAAGAACCGCCCAACGTGCCGGAGGAGTTCATCTTTGACCCCGAAGGCGTGATTCTCGACCCGTCTGTGCTGTACTTTGCCCAGATGGCTGCTAATCGGCAGGGTAAGTCGGGTGCTCGCACAATTATCTTCTCGGAAGATCGGGGCCGCTATATCAAGCCGATGTTGCCTAGAGGTAAAGTCCGCCGGATTGCCGTAGATGCTACCCTCAGAGCTGCTGCCCCTTATCAAAAAGCCCGCCGTCAACGTCAACCCGACCGTCGGGTGATTGTGGAACAATCGGACATTCGGGCCAAGCGGTTGGCGCGCAAAGCCGGAGCCTTAGTTGTGTTCGTAGTCGATGCTTCGGGCTCCATGGCGCTGAACCGGATGCAGTCGGCTAAAGGTGCTGTCTTGCAATTGCTGACCGAAGCCTACCAAAACCGTGACCAAATCGCCTTGATTCCCTTCCGAGGCGAACAAGCGGAAGTCCTCCTGCCGCCCACACGCTCGATCGCCGCTGCTAGAAAACGGCTCGATCGCATGCCTTGTGGGGGTGGTTCTCCCTTGGCACATGGTTTAACCCAAGCAGTGAGGGTAGGCATGAACGCCCAGCAGTCCGGCGACATAGGACAAGTGGTGATTGTGGCGATTACCGATGGTCGCGGCAATGTATCGCTGGCGCGATCGCTGGGTGAACCGATCCAAGAAGGCGAAAAGCCCGACATTAAAGGAGAACTGCTAGAGATCGCTGGGAAGATTCGCGGCCTGCGAATTCAACTGCTGGTGATCGACACCGAAAGCAAGTTCATCTCGACAGGGTTTGCTAAAGAGCTAGCCAAGCATGCGGGTGGTAAATACTACCATCTGCCCAAAGCCACCGATCGCGCCATTGCCTCTATGGCCAGAAATGCGATCGCCGATGTCAGAACCCGCTAAGGAAAAACAAAAATGCCAGATTGATTGAGTTCAATCTGGCAGATGCAGGAGGATCTGATGTAGGAAAATCTATGGCTAACTTGGGTTGCTAATCATGGCGCTAGCTAAATTCTAGGGGTCAGTTTGCAATTCTTGAGGCTGGAGATAAGCCACCATCTGCTGAATGCCTCTCTGGATGCGTCGGGTCACCGTCATGGGGCTGACCTCAATCCGCTCTGCCACTTCTTTGCGTGACAAGTCACTGAAGTACACTAGCTCGATCGCCGCTCTGGTCTTGTCTTCTAGCTGGCTCAGCGCTCGCTGCAACTGCTGGCGATCTTCTTCGAGCAACTGCAAGGTCTGGTAGTGAGCATCGGGTATCATGTCGCCGAGAGTCACTGTGGAGTCTACTTGTTGCGAAACCGTAGCATCCAAGCTCAGCAAGGAGCGATTCTTCCCTGCGAGTTTGATGTCGCGCCACTCATTGACCGAGACGCCTAGCTCACTGGCGACTTCTGCGTCCTGAGGCTGCCGTCCTAAATCTTTCATCAACGCTTCGCGCACCTTCTGCCCTTCCTTCTGCAAGTCTTGCCAGCGCCGAGGAATCTTTACCGTGTTGCCGCGATCGCGGAGGAAGTGGAGCATCTCACCGCGAATGTAGGGAACGGCGAAAGAGCTGAAGGCACAACCTTGGGAAGGATCGAAGCGCTCAATGGCGCGGATGAGACCGAGATGACCGATTTGCTCCAGGTCTTCGTAAGGTTCTGCACACTGATGGCTGACTTGGTGAGCAATCTTCCGCACGAGTCCAGCATTGAGACGGACGAGTTGGTTGCGCCGAGAGACGGAGGGATTCTGGTGGTAAGCGACCAGGAGTTCCATGACTTGAGAGCGGGGAGAAGATTGAGTAGCCATCACACAGAACCTTGCATCAGAGTTGAACTCATTCTCGCGATCGCACCCTATAAAAAGGAGCGTTGATTCACGGGAATATTCATCGCCTCTGTAGATACGGTCAGGGGAAACACGGATCTATCGTTTCTCTTCAGCTTGGGATTAAGCCTTTGGGGAGATGCTTTTTCTACCACTAAACAGATTAAGTTTGGCGATCGCCTGCTCAGTAAATCTCCGAAAGTGCTGATCTGAGGCGGGTTTTACTGAGCGGCGTTGACCTGCTGAGAGCTTGGTTAAGGCTGTTTTGCTTTCCTGATGAAACGTTACACAGAGTTACAAGGGGTGGACTGCCCTTTTCCTTTATAAAGAATGATCAGGAAGTTTTCTGAAGCGAGGCTGGGGCAAAATTATCCGGAACTCAAACCAGAAAAATTGTAGTCATTAAAACTACAGCCTTTCAAACTGCTCAGCTCTATGCCAGGTCATTTATGTTCACCTCCCTGAGATTTACGCATTTTGCTTTATTCACAGGACTGCTTGTAGGACTGACAACGGGGGTTGCGGCTCACTTTAGCCGTACTGAGTTGTCCTCGGCGCTGGTTAGCCAAGCGGTCACTCAGGTTGAGCCAGCAGGGAGCAAAGACAAAGACACACGAGCGGCTTACAGCCCTGTATCCCTTGACCAGTTCACTCAAAGCGGTAGAAGTCTCACGGGGCAGCGGCCCAGTGCGATCGTGGCTCAGTTATTTGGGGCAACGGAGGGTTTGTCACCTTTGGGACTGGAGCAAATGGAGATCCGTTATGCTGAATCTGGGGAAGCGATCGCCCTACTGGCCCAAACGGGACGACAAGATGATTCGGTTAATGGGGTGAGATACCGCGTGGAACTACAACCTCAACCCAGCGACATCGGGAGCCAATGGCAAGTTACCTGGGTCGGACAACAGTTTAAGTGCCAACCGCAACGGGGTCAGCAAGATTGGGCTATAGCTTTGTGCCTGTAAGCCAATCCAAATTCAGAATTTTAAGCTTAGAAGCTCAAGCCCAAAGATCTCAGCTCTGATCTAAGCTTGGAGCTGAGAGGCTGGTGCCACTAACTTGGCGACCGCTGCGACTAACTCTCCTGGCTCTATAGGTTTCGCTAAGTGCATTTGGAACCCCGCTTCGATCGCGCGTTTGCGTTCCTCTACCCGGGTATAGGCAGTGAGAGCGATCGCGGGAATATTGCCCCCTTGCTCGGCCTCTAGACTCCGAATTTTACGAATTAATTGGTAGCCATCTGCTTGTGGCATGCCAATATCGCTTACTAGCACATTGGGCTTAAAGTCACCCAGTGCTGTCACCGCATCCGCCGCAGATGCCACGATGGTCACTTCAGCTCCGTATTGCGCTAAAGCCGTTGACAAAAACTCTCTAGTATCTGGATCATCATCGACTACAAGCACCCGCAAGCTAGCCAGCGAAGGTACCTCTGCATTCACTGTCCCCAGATGTGTCATCGGATAGCCTTCTTCTGCACCTTGAGGGTCAATCAGAGTGCCTGCTTGTGGCAATTGCACAATAAATCGTGCCCCTGGGCCGTCTGGATTGCTGCTTGCTTCCACCGTACCGCCATGCAACTCGACCAAATGCCGCACGATCGCCAGACCCAAACCCAAGCCGCCGTAAGGTCTAGTCGTGGTGCTATCGGCTTGTCGGAAGCGATCGAACACGTAGGGTAGAAACTCAGGACTGATACCTATTCCCGTATCTGTAACTTGAATTCGAGCATAGCGTTGTGGTGGGGCTTGTCCATCGTCGCTAGAAGTATCCTCTTGACCAAAGGATAAACCCACCTCCACTTTGCCTTCCTCAGGCGTGAACTTAATTGCATTCGATAGCAAGTTCCAAACTATCTGCTGGAGACGATCTGGGTCTCCCAGAACCAGCTCTCCGCCTGGATCAAACTTAGTTTCGAGCTGAATCGACTTGCCATCCGCCATTGGTTGCAGGGCATCGATCGCGGCTTCAATCACCCCTACTGGGTTGACCGGACGGATCATCAGCCGTAGTTTGCCACGAATAATGCGAGACACATCCAGAATATCTTCAATCAGTTGGGCCTGGACTTTGGCATTACGTTCAATCGTTTCTAGCGCTTTGCTCGTGGTTGCTTCGTCAAATTTACGAGTTCGCAGCAGCCGAGCCCAGCCCAGCATGGCATTGAGCGGGGTACGCAGCTCGTGAGAGAGGATGGCGAGGAATTCATCTTTAATCCGATTGGCTGCTTCTGCCTCCTGTCTGGCAATCTGCTCGCGCATGAACTGTGATCTGGCTGCTTCTGCCTGTTTGCGCTCCGTTACGTCTTCAATCGTGCCGACATGCCCCAAGAGCTTGCCATGATCCGAAACCATTGGAGACGATCGCACATGAGTCCAGCGAATGCTGCCATCGGGGCTTTGAAAGCGAAATTCATCAGAATATTCTTGGCCTTTCTGGGTGTAAATTGACCACTCTTGGATCGCGCGGCTTCGATCCTCTTGGTAAACCGATTGCAGCCAACCTTCTCCTAAGCTCGCGGCTTCATCTAAACCGCAGATGACTTGGTAGCGGGGGTTCGTGTAAATGCAGCTACCCGCTATATCGGTCAGAAAAATGCCCACAGGTGAACAGGCGCTGAGGGAGCGAAAGCGTTCTTCACTTTGCTTCAGGTCTGCATTCATCGCTGCTAGCTGAGCCGCTTGCTGTTTCACCTCTTCGGTTTTCTTGAAGAGATCGACAAAAACGGCAACTTTAGAGGTCAGAATTTCTGCCTTAACGGGTTTGAACAAGTAATCGACTGCGCCTAAAGAGTAGCCTTTAAAAACCAGAGAATCGCTACTACTAAAGGCGGTCATGAAAATGATCGGGGTATGCTGCGATCGCGTCCGTTCCCGAATCAAGGTAGCTGTTTCAAAGCCGTCAATCCCTGGCATCTGTACGTCTAGCAAGATTACCGCAAAATCTTGGTCGAGCAGGCAGCGCAGGGCTTCTTCGCCGGAGCTCGCCCTGACCAAGTTTTGGCCTAATTTTTCCAGAATTGCCTCTAAAGCCAGTAGGTTTTCCGGATAATCGTCAACCAGGAGAATATTAACTTTGGGTTCAGACGACGACATGGGCTCACCTTATGACAGGCTGACAAAGATGGATCAAGCGAGGGGCAATATCTGCCAGGGGTAAAATCCAGTCTACGGCAGTTGTTGCGATCGCTGCTTTTGGCATCATCTGACTCTCAGCAGTTTGGGGATCTTGGACAATAGCCAAGCCACCACAAGCTTTGATTCTAGCCAAACCCTGGGCTCCATCTCCACCCGACCCGGTTAAGATAATACCAATGGTGTGATGACCATAGGCATCGGCGGCTGACTCAAACAGCACATCAATCGAGGGCCGAGCATAAGACACAGGCATATCTGTAGAGAGCGCAAACCAACCCACTGACTCTACTAATAAATGATAGTCAGCGGGAGCTAAGTATACGTGGCCAGGCACAATGGCTGCTTTATCGGCGGCATCTTGCAGCGGCAGCAGACTGCAAGATTGCAAAAACTCACTGAGACCTGTATTGGATTCTTTATGCCGATGTTGCACGATCGCGACTGCCGCTGGAAAGTTGCTGGGCAATCCATTCAGCAGGGTTTCGAGGGCAGAGAGGCCACCCAAAGAAGTTCCCACGACGACTAACTCAAAGTGTGGTTGCCGTGGAGCTTGCTTACTACTGAATCCGTCGGTAAAGCTTTTCACGCCTTTCCAACTCCTCATAACGATCTTCGTATTTTGTCAGGCTTAGAGTCTCTTGCTGACCTAATCCTAAGATGCCAAATGTCCCTAGACTCTCATATAAAAGCTTGTGTACCCGATCCTGCAAGGTGTTGTTGAAATAAATTAAGACGTTACGACATAAAATCACATTGAATTCGTTGAACGAACTATCAGTGGCTAGGTTGTGCTGAGAGAAGATCAAATTTTCTTTGAGAGTTGAGCGAAAAATCGCGTTGTCGTAAGCTGCCGTATAGTACTCAGAGAACGAGTACTTCCCCCCTGCCTTGAGATAGAGCTGCGTGTACTCCTGCATCAGGTGGATGGAAAAGATACCAGCCTTTGCTTGGCGTAGAACCGATTCATTCATATCTGTGGCATAAATACGGCAGCGGTGATATAGCCCTTCCTCGTGCAACAAGATAGCCATAGAATAAACTTCCTCCCCTGTGGAGCAGCCCGCATGCCAAATTCGAATAAACGGATAGGTGCGTAACAGCGGCACCACCTTTTGCCGAAAAGCTAGGTAGAAGGTGGGGTCTCGGAACATAGAGGTGACATTCACCGAAAGACCGAGTAGAAATCGTTCTAAGCACACAGGGTCATGCAGTAGCCTTTCTTGAAGACCAGAGATGGTTCTCAAGTTTTCGGCCCGAACCGCATTCCAAATCCTCCTTTTGATAGAGGCTAAGGCGTAGTTACGAAAATCGAATCCGTAGTGACGGAATACTCCTTCCAGTAGCAACTGAATCTCTAGTTCCTCAAGGTTGTTCATTTGATATAGAAGTTATTAAAAGTGTAAAAAGCAGGAGCAATCCGTTCTTACACTTTTAATTTTGCCCTCTACCTATTGGTACAACCAGACACGTAGGAGAGATAATAACTGCTCTGTATCAACTGGCTTGGTGATGTAATCGGAAGCTCCTGCCTCAATGCACTTCTCGCGATCGCCTTGCATGGCCTTAGCGGTGAGCGCCACCATTGGTAGGGCATCAAAAACACTCAGCTGTCGGATGGTTTGCATGGTTTCGTAACCATCCATTTCTGGCATCATCACATCTACGAGCACAATGTCTACATCTGGGTTGTTTTGCAACACGGCAATGCCATCGCGGCCATTTTCGGCATATAGTACCTGCATTTGATACCGCTCTAGAAGGCTGGTCAGGGCAAAGATGTTGCGGACATCATCATCCACAATCAGCACCTTCTTATCCGCCAGAACAGGGTCGTTTTGGCGCAGTTGCTCTAACATCTGACGCTTTGGTTGAGGCAAGTTTGACTGCACTCGATGTAAGAACAGGGCCGTTTCATCCAAGAGGCGTTCGGGCGATCGCACATCCTTAATGATGATAGTTTCGGCCATCCGTTTCAGCTCAGTTTCTTCTTGCTGGCTCAGCTCCTTGCCTGTGTAAACAATAATCGGCAATTTCGCTAGTCCCACTTCCTGTTTTAAGGCTTCAATCAGCTCTAACCCTGTCATGTCAGGCAGGCCCAGATCGAGCACGATACAGTCAAAGTGGTTGTCTTTCAAAGCTTCGAGAGCCTCGGCTCCAGACCCAACGGCTGTGGTTTCGACATCGCCATTGCCGATCAGTTCGACAATGCTTTGGCGTTGGATTTGATCGTCTTCTACCACTAAAAGGTTCTTGACTCGACGCTCGACAAATTCTTTGATTTGAGTCAAGGCGTTGGTCAAGTTTTCGCTGGAGATCGGCTTTTGCATATAGGCGATCGCTCCTAGTTGCAAGCCGCGTTGTCGCCCTTCTTCCACCGTCAGAATGTGAACTGGAATATGGCGGGTATCGGGGTTGTGCTTTAAGCGATCCAATACGGTCCAGCCATCCATATCGGGTAGGCGAATATCCAGCATCACGGCATCGGGATTGAAATCACGGGCCATTGAGAGACCCATGTTGCCCCGCAAAGCCACCAACACTTTGAAGCCTGCACTACGCGCCATGTCGATCAAGACGCGGTTGAAGTTAATGTCGTCTTCAATAATCAGCAAGACGCGATCGCTGGGTTCAATATTGGTACGGTCATCGCTGAGTTCGGGCAACGGCACCATCGGCGAATCAAGGGCTGACTCAGACAGATTCAGAGCTGCAATGTTGGCAGCTAGGCTTGTGGCAGAGAACGCAGTGCCAGAACCATCTAGACCATTGGCGACATCCCGCCGTCCCAGTTCTACCCGGATGGGGGATTGAGGGGCTGGAGTTGGAGCTTGGGGTGGTGCTTGGTAAGCCTGAGGTAGATACAGAGTAAAGGTGCTTCCTTGCCCCGGAGCGCTGGTCAGTCTAATTTCACCGCCTAAGAGACGGGCAATTTCCCGACTAATCGAGAGGCCCAATCCAGTGCCGCCGTACTTCCGGCTCGTCGTGCCATCTGCCTGCTGGAAGGCCTCAAAGATGATTTTCTGCTTATCGGCTGGGATACCAATGCCCGTATCAGTGACGGAGAAGGCAATCACTGTGTTGGCACGGCTCAAGCTTTCTTTTTCCGGGTTCCAACCTTGAGCCGCCGCTGTCATCGTCAAGGTCACAGAGCCGCGATCGGTGAACTTAAAGGCGTTGGCCAGCAGATTCTTCAAGACTTGTTGCAAACGCTTGGAATCGGTATAGATGGCGCGAGGTAGGCGATCATCCAGCTCAATGTTGAACTGTAAGCCCTTATCCTGAGCGACTTGGCTAAAGGTGCGGTCGATGTAACCGCGCAGATCCGTGAACAACATCTGATCAATATCGACCGACATGGTGCCCGATTCGATCTTGGCTAAGTCCAAGATGTCGTTGATCAGTTCCAGCAGGTCTGTTCCGGCGGAGTGGATGGTCTGGATGTACTCGACTTGCTTTTGGCTCAAGTTGCCATCCGGGTTGTCGGTCAAGAGCCGCGCCAGAATCAGCAAGCTATTCAGCGGCGTGCGGAGTTCGTGGGACATATTCGCCAAGAACTCGGACTTGTACTTGGAGCTGAGGGCCAATTGTTCGGCTTTTTCCTCCAGCGATCGCCGTGCTTGTTCGATTTCGCGATTCTTGCGCTCCACTTCTTTGTTTTGCAGTGACAGCAACTCGGCTTTTTCTTCCAGTTCTTCGTTGGTTTGCTGCAATTGTTCTTGCTGGTTCTTCAGCAACTCTTCCGAAGCCTTCAGCGATTGGGCTTGTTGCTCTAGCCGCTTGTTGGTGTCGGTGAGTTCCTTCTGCTGGACTTGCAGTTCTTCGGCCAAGGATTGAGACTGTTTCAGCAGTTCCTCCGTCCGCATACTGGCCGCGATCGTGTTTAAGACGATGGCGATACTTTCAGTCAGTTGGTCGAAGAAGGTAAGGTGAATATCACTGAACTGCCGGAAGGAGGCCAGCTCAATCACCGCAGTTACTTGGCCTTCAAATAGGACAGGCAACACCACCACATTGCGGGGTGTGGCTTCCCCAAGCCCAGAACTAATTTTGATGTAGTCGTCTGGGACTTCGGTGAGCAGAATCCGTTCCTTCTCTAAGGCACATTGACCCACTAACCCTTCGCCGATACCAAAGCGGTTTGCCAAATGCTTGCGCTCGCGATAGGCATAAGTGCTAAGCAGCTTCAGGAAAGGAATGTGCATTTCGCCCGGTTCCATTAGGTAGAAGACGCCATGCTGGGCCGAGACCAGTGGAGCCAGTTCTGACAAGATGAGCTTGGAAACCGTTTCCAAATCGCGCTGACCTTGCAGCATGCGGGTGAACTTGGCCAAGTTGGTCTTGAGCCAGTCTTGCTCCGTGTTCTTTTGCGTCGTTTCGCGCAGGTTGGCGATCATCTGGTTGATGTTGTCCTTTAGGACTGCCACCTCCCCTTGCGCCGCCACAGAAATCGATCGAGTTAGGTCGCCCTTGGTTACCGCAGTTGCCACCTCCGCGATCGCCCGCAGCTGAGTGGTGAGAGTGGCCGCGAGTTCGTTGACGTTGTCGGTCAAGGCGCGCCAGGTTCCCGAGGCACCCGGTACTTTCGCTTGACCGCCCAGTTTTCCTTCGATACCCACCTCACGGGCCACTGTCGTCACCTGATCCGCGAAGGTGGCTAGCGTGTCGATCATCTCGTTGATCGTGTCGGCTAGGGTTTCGATTTCACCCTTGGCATCCAGCATCAGCTTGCGTTTCAGGTCACCGTTTGCCACCGCCGTTACTACTCGCGCAATCCCCCGCACCTGTGCAGTGAGGTTCCCTGCCATCGAGTTCACGTTGTCGGTCAGGTCTTTCCAGGTGCCTGCCACCCCGGTGACTTGCGCTTGACCGCCCAGTTTTCCTTCGGTGCCTACTTCACGGGCTACCCTGGTTACCTCAGAGGCAAAGGAGCTGAGCTGGTCCACCATCGTATTGATCGTGTTCTTTAGGTCGAGAATCTCACCTTTCACATCCACGGTGATTTTCTTCGAGAGGTCGCCGTTCGCGATCGCCGTTGCCACCTCCGCAATGTTCCGTACCTGGGCGGTGAGGTTGCCTGCCATCAAGTTTACGTTGTCGGTCAGGTCTTTCCAGGTCCCCGCAACGCCTCGGACGTAGGCTTGTACCCCCAGTTTTCCTTCGGTACCCACCTCTCGCGCCACTCTGGTTACCTCAGAGGCGAAGGAGTTGAGCTGGTCCACCATCGTGTTGATCGTATTCTTCAGCTCCAGAATCTCGCCTTTTACGTCTACCGTAATCTTCTTGGAGAGGTCACCATTCGCCACCGCCGTCGTCACTTCCGCGATGTTCCGCACCTGGGCCGTTAGGGAGCCTGCCATGAAGTTTACTGAGTCGGTCAAATCTTTCCAGGTGCCCGCGACCCCTGGCACGACTGCTTGCACACCGAGTTTCCCTTCGGAACCCACCTCCCGCGCCACCCGCGTTACTTCAGAGGCAAAGGAGTTGAGCTGGTCCACCATCGTATTGACCGTGTTCTTCAGCTCTAGAATCTCGCCTTTTACGTCTACCGTAATCTTCTTGGAGAGGTCGCCATTCGCCACCGCCGTCGTCACTGCGGCAATGTTTCGTACCTGGGCAGTCAGCGAACCTGCCATGAAGTTTACCGAGTCGGTGAGGTCTTTCCAGGTGCCTGCGACCCCTCGGACATCGGCTTGCACACCCAGTTTTCCTTCGGAACCCACCTCCCGCGCCACTCTGGTTACCTCAGAAGCGAAGGAGCTGAGCTGGTCCACCATGATGTTGATGGTATTTTTCAGCTCTAAGATCTCACCCTTCACCTGCACCGTGATTTTCTTGGAGAGGTCACCGTTGGCGATCGCCGTCGCAACCTCCGCAATGTTCCGCACCTGGGCTGTCAGGTTGCCTGCCATCGAGTTCACGTTGTCGGTCAGGTCTTTCCAAACCCCCGCCACGCCTCTTACTTCGGCCTGTACCCCCAGTTTTCCTTCGGTACCTACCTCGCGTGCGACTCTGGTCACCTCAGAAGCAAAGGAGCTGAGCTGGTCTACCATCGTGTTGATCGTGTTCTTCAGCTCCAGAATCTCGCCTTTTACGTCTACCGTAATCTTCTTAGAGAGGTCACCGTTCGCTACCGCCGTCGTCACTTCCGCGATGTTCCGTACCTGAGCGGTGAGGTTGCCTGCCATCGAGTTTACGGAGTCGGTCAGGTCTTTCCAGGTCCCTGCAACCCCTCGTACTTCCGCTTGCACACCGAGTTTTCCTTCGGTTCCTACCTCCCGAGCGACTCTAGTTACCTCAGACGCGAAGGAGTTGAGCTGGTCCACCATGATGTTGATGGTATTTTTCAGCTCCAGAATCTCGCCTTTAACGTCTACGGTGATTTTCTTGGAGAGGTCGCCGTTCGCTACCGCCGTCGTCACTTCCGCGATGTTCCGCACTTGGGCGGTCAACGAACCCGCCATGAAGTTTACGGAGTCGGTCAGGTCTTTCCAGGTCCCTGCAACCCCTCGGACATCGGCTTGACCACCGAGCTTCCCTTCCGAGCCTACCTCCCGCGCCACTCTAGTTACCTCAGAAGCGAAGGAGTTGAGCTGATCCACCATCGTGTTGATTGTGTTCTTCAGGTCGAGGATTTCACCTTTAACGTCTACGGTAATTTTCTTGGAGAGGTCGCCATTCGCCACCGCCGTCGTCACTTCGGCAATATTTCGGACTTGCGCGGTCAGGTTGCCTGCCATCGAGTTCACGGAGTCGGTCAGGTCTTTCCAGGTACCTGCCACACCCCGTACTTCAGCTTGCACACCGAGTTTTCCTTCCGTACCCACCTCCCGAGCAACTCTGGTTACTTCAGAGGCGAAGGAGTTGAGCTGGTCCACCATCGTGTTGATCGTGTTCTTCAGCTCTAGAATTTCGCCTTTGACGTCTACCGTGATCTTCTTGGACAAGTCACCGTTCGCCACTGCGGTCGTCACTTCCGCAATGTTCCGCACCTGGGCGGTCAAGGAGCCTGCCATGAAGTTTACCGAGTCGGTCAGGTCTTTCCAGGTGCCTGCCACCCCGCGCACTTCCGCTTGACCACCGAGTTTTCCTTCCGCACCTACTTCTCTCGCTACACGGGTTACCTCAGAAGCGAAGGAGTTGAGCTGGTCCACCATGATGTTGACCGTGTTCTTCAGCTCTAGAATTTCGCCTTTGACATCTACGGTGATTTTCTTGGACAAGTCGCCATTCGCCACCGCCGTCGTCACTTCCGCGATGTTTCGTACCTGCGCGGTGAGGTTGCCTGCCATCAAGTTCACAGAGTCGGTCAGGTCTTTCCAGGTGCCTGCTACGCCTTTGACTTCGGCTTGTACCCCCAGTTTTCCTTCGGTGCCCACCTCACGGGCGACTCTGGTCACCTCAGAAGCGAAGGAGTTGAGCTGGTCCACCATTGTGTTGACGGTGTTCTTCAGCTCCAGAATTTCGCCTTTAACGTCTACGGTAATCTTCTTAGAGAGGTCGCCATTCGCGATCGCGGTCGCAACTTCAGCAATATTCCGCACTTGTCCGGTCAGGTTGCCTGCCATCAAGTTGACGTTATCGGTCAAGTCTTTCCAGGTACCCGCTACGCCTTTGACTTCGGCCTGCACTCCCAACTTACCCTCGGTGCCCACCTCCCGTGCTACGCGAGTGACCTCAGAGGCGAAGGAGCTGAGCTGCTCCACCATCGTGTTGACGACTTGAGCCGTCTGTAAAAACTCGCCCTTGAGCTGGCGGCCTTCAATTTCAGTCGGAATCGTTTGAGACAAGTCGCCATGCGCTACAGCCCGGATTACACGCGACGTTTCTACGGTCGGCTGCACTAAGTCACTAATTAAGCTGTTGATCGACTCCAGACACGCCCCCCAAGAGCCGCCCGCGTTGCCAAGGGATGCTCGCTGAGTAATTTTGCCTTCTTTGCCGACAACTTTGCCAATCCGCTCCAGCTCCTTCGTCATCCGCTCGTTCAGCTCGATGACATCGTTGATAGCATCGGCAACCTTCCCCGCCATTCCGGTGTACTCATCAGGCACGCGGATTGAAAAGTTACCTTTTTTAACGGCACCTAGTATTTTTAGTAACTGTCTAAGATCCAAGTCTTCGGTATCTTTCGCGGCTGGTTCAGCGGGCATAACCTGATCCTTTGAGAACAATGAGGATACGAATTGTTAGGGATTTATTACTGCCAGCCAAATCTGTACTAGGTCAGATCTGCGGCTGCGGCAGTCAAGCAGAAAGAGCAGAGCTAACAAACTGAGCGCTTAGCTGAATTGAATCGAAAGTAGAATAGCTTTCGCCTATTATCTGGTGTAAGGGATGATACCTGACTTCTGCCAAAAGGTAGATGCTAAATCTAAAACAACAGTCTTGGGGGTTAGTTGGATTCGTACGGCAGAAAAACCTGGATTGTGCTGAACGGTGAGTGATTCGGCACAGTCTATTTCTGAACTCAATGCACTCCTAACTTGATCAAATCTAAATCAAAATTGCCTGCTCTGGGGCAAGTCGGATGCAAGCGATCGCTAGATAGGTTTACCCTTTGCGATCGCGGTCAGGGGATAGTTTGGATTACTGTGGTGATAAAGAGCATTGGAGCGATCGCTGCTTTACAACCTCAAAATTTAAGATTTTTATTTTTTATGAAGCCGCATTTTCAAGATCAAGTTGCTTGGGCGCAAGCCGAATTGCTGATGCAGCCTGCTTTTATTCGCTTGTTGGATAATATCCGCAAGCAATTAGACCAATCAGATTGGAAAGGCAGCTATCAAGACGTTCAAGTTTGGCCTGAAAACACACCAGAGCCGCTTAAAGCTGAGGTAACGCAACTGCAAGCTGAGCTAGCCACGGCTTCACCAGAACAAACTTCTAAGATTGAACAAACTTTGGCTCAGCTACCGACTCCCTTTCCCGGTTACCTCTTGTGCTTAGAAAAACAAGGCCAGCAAGTGCAAGTTGATCTGTGGGAGCTGTGCTACCAAGTTTGTTTCCGTAACTACCAGGTGTTGCAAGATAGCTCTAACCAACAACCAGTTGAGATTGACACCAGCTTGATTGATGATGAGATGGGGGAGGTCGATTGGAACCGCTTAGATGAAAAGGCTCGACAAATCATTGAGCAAGTGTTTGCAGACCTACCCACACGCTAAGTTCTAGAGACCCTGTTGAAACCGCATGACTCAAGATTTGCATCAACTTCAAGTGGCTGCTGGGGCTACGTTTGAAGAGATTGGTCAAGCCACCGTTCCCGTGAGTTTTGGCAATGACCCTGTCGCCCTTGAGGCTGCTCAGACGGGAGTAGCACTGTGCGATCGCTCCCACTGGGGCCGCATTCAGATTTCCGATGCCGATCGGCAGAATTTCCTCCACAACCAAAGCACCAACGACATCAAGCGTTTGCAACCCGGTCAAGGCTGTGACACTGTGTTTGTCACTTCAACGGCCCGCACCCTGGATCTCGCGAGTGTTTATGTCACAGAAGAGACGATTCTTTTATTGGTCTCGCCTCAGCGTTGCCAGAGCTTGCTGGATTTTCTCGATCGCTACATCTTTTTTGCCGATCGCGTCAAGCTGACCAATCTGACCACAGCCACTGCAACCTTTAGTGTACTTGGCCCTCAGAGCGATGCCTTACTGGATAAACTGGGAGCAGGTGAGCTGATCGGTCAACCCTACGGCAATCATGCTCTGTTGTCCCTAGGAGACAGTGAAGTTCGAGTTGCGGTGGGTAGTGGTTTAGCAACGCCTGGTTACACCTTGTTTGTCGCGGCTGAGGCTGCGGCAGGCTTCTGGCAGCAGTTAGTCAGCTTGGGAGCGGTGCCTTTGGGCGATCGCGTTTGGGAGCAACTACGAATTCAGCAAGGCCGTCCCGTACCAGACCACGAACTCACAGAAGACTACAACCCTTTAGAAGCAGGTTTGTGGCCCACCATCTCCTTTAATAAAGGCTGTTATATCGGTCAAGAAACGATCGCGCGTCTGGATACATACAAAGGAGTTAAACAAAAACTTTGGGGCCTTCGTCTCAGTGAGCCTGTGGCGGCGGGGAGCATCATTACCTTAGGGGACGACAAAGTGGGCGTTCTCACCAGTTCTACCACCATTGCTCAAGCAGCGGTTGGGCTTGGCTACATTAGAACCAAAGCGGGGGGTGCGGGGTTGCAAGTTCAAGTGGGTACGGCCCAAGGGGAGGTCGTCCCTGTGCCTTTTTTGACCCATGAACGACAATAGAAAAATTCGTTGCAACCTCTGTTTCAAGCGCGGCAATTCTTAATCCCATCCCTGGAGGAAACCAGGCAGCAAACGTATGAAGCGGCAGTTCCGGGAGTTAGGATGGCGACTGCTTCCAGGGGGAATCACAGCATTAGTGGTCGCCAGCTTGACTGCTTTAGAGGCTTGGCAGCCATTAGAACAGATTGCCTACAATACGCTGTTCCAACTACGGGGCGCGATCGCTTGGGACTCCAGGGTGGTCGTTGTAGGGATTGATGACCAGAGTCTACGAGAATTAGGGCCGTTTCCTTGGCCTCGGCAGCAATATGTTCAACTGCTCAGCGTTTTATCTGAAGCTGAGCCTAACGTCATTGCTTTAAATGTAGTTTTGACCGATCAAGGGCCACAAGACACCCAACTGGCGGCAGCAGTACAGCGGCAGGGGCGAGTGATTTTGGCTCAAGCTTGGAACAGTACCGGAGAGCCACTGCTACCCAGCCTGCCCCTCCGCAGAGTGGCGTTTGCTGTCGGTCAAGTTTACAAGAGACAAGATTCTGACGGGCTAACTCGAAAGATTGACTTACAGGTGCAGGGAGTACCTGCCTTTGGTTTAGCCGCTGTTCAGGGATATAGCTTGGTCCAAGCATCGGTAGAGCTGCCCAATTTGCAGCAACCTTTTTGGGTCAACTGGCCTGGGCCTGTGCGTCAACTCCAGCATTACTCTTTTGTAGATGTGGTGCAGCAGCAAGTCCCCACCCAGGCTTTTAAGGACAAAATTGTGGTGGTGGGGATGACGGCAGCAGGGCTTGATTCACTGCCCACTCCCTTCGATCGCAATCCCCCAGCTAGTGGCACCCATCTACATGCTGCTGTCATTAGCAATTTGCTCCAGCACAACTCTCTACGGCTATTGCCACGATCTTGGCTAATCTGGCTGTTTTTGCTGGGCGGACCTGGCTTGAGCTATGTGATGAGTCATTGGTCTACGGAGCGACAAATTGGCTTGTGGCTTGGGCTCTGTTGCGCTTGGGGGATGGCTGGGCTGCTGCTGCTGCACCTGGGTTATTTAATACCTGTGGTGTTGCCCATTATTCTTTTTAGCGCCACGGCTGGCACTGTCTTGATTGAGGAACGATTGCGCGAAAATGCTTTGCTCCAACATGAAGTACAGCAGCTTTGGCAAGCTCATCATCAAGACCTCGTGCAAGATGTTGTGGCTCGTACTGCTAGCCCTACCGAAGCTAAGCGATCGCACTGGCAACCGCTCCATCAGCCCGCTTCGATGCAACACGTGGCTCAGTTAGCTTTACTGGCAGAGCAATTTGGCCGATCGCAGTCAGCGCAAGCAGCGATCGCTCGGAGTCTTTCGATTGGTCTCTTGGCCGCTGATCTAGATGGCTTAGTGTGGTTTTGCAATCCAGGGGCTGCTAAATGGCTAGGGATTCAAGTGGGCGATCGCCTTCATGCTCAACTCATTCCCCAGTGGCTGAGCCAAGAGCAGTGGCAGTTAGACCTACAGCTTTTAAGACAACAGCAGCCCGTGGCTCCCAGAGAACTGCTCCAAGACGGCACCTGGTTTGAACTGAAGCTAGAACCATTGCTGTACAATAGCGCCGAGACAGCCGCCGAGACAGCTATTGAGAGACAGGCTGCTCCTTTGGGTGGTTTATTGCTAATCCTAGAAGACATCACTGCGAGGAAGCAAATCGAAGAAAACTTGAGCCACCAAATGGAAGAATTGCAGCGCATGAGTCTGCTTAAGGATGATTTCTTAAGTACCGTTTCTCATGAGCTACGTAGCCCAATGGCAAATATGAAAATGGCTATTTATATGCTCAAAATTGCCAAAACTCAGGAGCAAGAAGATCATTATTTCAGAATTCTGCAAGCGGAATGCGATCGCGAAATTAGTTTAATTAATGACTTATTAGACTTACAACGTCTAGAAGCCGCAGCCAAGCCCTTTAATCCAGAAACAATCGATCTCAATGATTGGCTTCCTCGACTTGTGGAGCCATTTGAAGAACGGGCTAGCAATCGTCAACAAACCATTCAAGTGCAAATCCTCTCAGAACTGCCACTGTTGGTTTCGGATCAACCGAGCTTGGAAAGAGTGCTGGCGGAGTTGCTGAATAATGCTTGCAAATATACACCTCCGGGTGGCGAAATTAGTGCGATCGCTCGCTTTGAGTCTCCCTATATAGAATTAAGTGTGAGTAATTCTGGCTCAGAGATTCCTGAAGTGGAGCTAACCCGCATCTTTGAAAAGTTTTACCGGATTCCTCGCAACGATCGCTGGAAACAAGGCGGGACTGGTTTAGGCTTAGCTCTAGTCAAGAAATTGGTGGAGCATTTGGGAGGAGGAATTCGAGTTGCAAGTAGCATCGAGCAAACCACATTTACAGTTTCGCTACCTACCCAATTCTCTCCGCCTGATCTTTGACTTGTCAATTGGTGATGATTCTCAATGCTTTTGCGTCAAAAAGTTTCTTTCTATTTAGAAGATATTGAAACGCCGATCGGTATCTTGATTAATTTGGCGATCGCCAGTTTAGTCTTACTCTCTTCAGGCATTTTTGTCGCAGACACTTATGCAATCCCTGATACCGTTCGAGAACAACTCAATCTAGTTGATTCTATTATTTTAGTCATTTTTGCAGTGGAATATGTCTTGCGCTTTTGGTGCGCTGAGCAAAAAGCTAAATACTTTTTTAGTCTCTATTCGGCCATAGATTTAGTTGCGATCTTGCCCTTCTTTTTAGGCGTTACAGATGTTAGCTTTATTCGATTATTGCGCTGGTTTCGGATTTTACGGCTAGTCCGTTTTGTGGAAGGTACAGCTTTATTTGGTCGAGTGAGTGGTGAAGATAGCGCCATTTTTACTCGCATCTTATTCACCTTATTTGCCATTATCTTTATCTATTCAGGCTTGATCTATCAAGTAGAGCATCCAATCAACTCGGCAGGATTTAGAACTTTCTTGGATGCGTTTTATTTTTCTGTCGTCACCATGACCACAGTGGGGTTTGGGGATGTAACGCCGATCTCCGAAATGGGCCGCTTGCTCACGGTGTTGATGATTTTGACTGGAATTGCTTTAATTCCCTGGCAAATTGGCGACTTAATTAGGCGACTAGTAAAAACTTCCACTCAAGTAGAAACCCAATGTCCTGGCTGTGGTTTAGCCCTGCATGACCCCGATGCTCAGTTTTGCAAAATCTGTGGCACCAGCCTCAAGAAAACCTAACCTAGTGACTCCGTCGGCTCTGAAATGGTGAGCGCTAGTTGGTACAGTTGGCGGCGAGGTAAGGCAGTTTGTTGAGCGAGTTGGCGACTAGCTTGCGATCGCGAAATCCCCTGCCCCATTAGCACTTGTAGCTCTGCTTTCAAGGCGTCTTCGGTCAGTACGAGTTCTGTCGGTTCTGCACCCATGACCACTAGCGTAAATTCTCCGTGAGCTTCGCGGTTGCTGTAGTAAGCGATCGCTTCGGTCATGGTGCCGCGCCAGATTTCTTCGTGGAGCTTGGTTAATTCTCGACCTAAAGCAATCTCGCGATCGCCGCCAAAGGTATCTGCAAAATCCTGGAGGGTTTGTTGCAAGCGATGAGGTGCTTCGTAGAAAATCAGGGTGCGAGATTCTGGCTTTAAGGCTTCTAATCGGGCCCGACGGTCTGAGCCTTTGGCGGGTAAAAAACCTTCAAACACAAAGCGATCGCTGGGTAGGCCAGAAGCGCTCAACGCGGTAATTGCAGCACTGGGGCCAGGAATCGGCACCACTGGCAACCCCTCCTCCGCGCAAGCTTTGACCAATTCATAACCAGGGTCAGAAATTCCGGGCATCCCTGCATCCGTGACCAGGGCGATCGCTTGGCCTTGCTGCAACCGGCTGATCATCTCTGGGAGACGGCTGAGGCGATTGTGATCGTGATAACTAATTTGTGGCGTTTTGATTTGAAAGTGCTGGAGCAACTTTCCGGTGTGGCGCGTGTCTTCAGCCGCGATCGCGCTCACTTCTTTCAACACCTGAATCGCTCGGAAGGTCATGTCTTCCAGATTGCCAATCGGGGTGCCAACGATATACAGGGTTCCAGCTTTAATTTCCATGTGGTCATACTAGCCTTTAAATCAGTCCTGTTTTAAGCCACTTGAAGCCCCAGTTCGAATCGACCTACATATCCTTGCGCCTCTTTTGCTAGTGCCGCTTTGCTGAGTTGGAGCATCAGTTGCTCCCCTCCATCGCCAAAGATACCGTCGCGTTCGTTCCTCGTAAAGCGCTCTCCCTGAGACGCATAGGGAGGTTGGGCATAAACTTGGTCTGTGATCACATCATCGAAATAAAGCTGGGATTTGATCAACTGTCTCCTAGCGCCTTGGCTATTTTGGGGAAGTGAGTATCCTGCCTCTGTGCCTCTGTTGCGAGGGAAGCAGGAAAGATGAAACAGGAGAAGGTATGGCTAAGCGGGGATTGTTTGTGGGCATGGTGACTTTG
Organism: Trichocoleus desertorum ATA4-8-CV12; assembly: GCA_019358975.1. NCBI lineage: Bacteria > Bacillati > Cyanobacteriota > Cyanophyceae > Leptolyngbyales > Trichocoleusaceae > Trichocoleus > Trichocoleus desertorum. The sequence goes on along the minus strand of JAHHIL010000012.1, from coordinate 3,338 downwards.
GATATGGTGTATCTGGCTGCGGCACCACCAACCAACAATCAAAAATTGGTGGCATCAGACTACACAGTATCAGCTGGGGGGCCAGCAACCAACGCTGCCGTGGCTTTTAGCGCTTTAGGCAATCAAGCTACCGTTCTTGGTGTGGTTGGTAGTCACCCGATCACCCATTTAATTCGAGCTGATTTGGATAGTTGTGGAGTCGCGATCGCTGACCTTGCTCCCCATCGTACCGAACCCCCTCCTGTTTCCTCAATCATCACTACAGAATCGACCGGAGAACGAGCCGTAGTGTCAATCAATGCCAGCAAAATCCAGATGTCCCCCGATCGAATTCCCAGGGATATTTTGCAAGATGTGGAGGTGGTGCTGATTGATGGGCATCAGATGGCAGTGGGAGTGGCGATCGCCCAACAAGCTAAAGTACAAAATATTCCAGTCGTGGTAGATGGTGGCAGTTGGAAGTCAGGATTTGAGCAGGTGCTAGCGCTGACCGACTACGCGATCTGCTCGGCCAACTTTCATCCTCCCGATTGCCCTAACTCAGCCGCCGTTTTTACCGCTCTCATAAACTTAGGAATTCAACATATTGCGATTACCCAAGGCGACCAGCCCATTCAGTTCTATGACGATGGTGAAATGGGGGCGATCGCGGCTCCTCAAGTGGAGGTCGTAGATACGTTAGGAGCAGGTGACATCTTTCACGGTGCGTTCTGTTACTTTATTTTGCAAGCCAGTTTTAGAGAAGCGTTAGTAGCAGCGGCAACAGTTGCAGCCCAGTCTTGCACAGGTTTTGGCACTCGTCATTGGTTACGCTGAATCGTCATTTTTGCTGCTCAATCAAATCGTATTTCTATCTTTGGATAGTCATAGTACAAGAGAAAATTTGCTTTGAGGCGATCGCTTATTCCCTAGGATATAGATTGCTGGTTTTACGGCAAACTGATTTAAAAAAATGGGCTAGCTCCTTATAGAAACGTCATACTGTGACATATAACTTTGCAGTTTCTCTGCGAGATATTAAGGAGTTACGGATGAACCGATTAAATTCCATTAACTCATTCAAGAAACTTGCTAGCTTCATTGGACTTGCGACTGCTAGCACTCTGATTGGTTTGCCAGCCTTGGCTCAAGTGAATCCTAACCCCAGCATTTTTAACGAGCCTCCTTACAACCGCGCTCGTGGTGCTCAAGCCTCTCCATCGACTTCTACCCCTGCGGCACCTATCGCTCCTGCTACTTCAGAAGCTCCTCCGGCTGCCCCCACTGAAGCCGCTTCTGGCACTACCATTACCGCAGTTGCCGCCTCTAACGATTCTTTCAAAATTCTCACCGCTGCTCTGCAAGCCGCAGGTTTAACGGGCACGCTCTCTGGTGAGGGGCCATTCACCGTTTTTGCTCCAACAGATGCTGCCTTTGCAAAATTGCCTGCTGGTGCCTTGGAAGCGTTGCTGAAGCCAGAAAATAAAGAGACTTTAGTGAAAATCTTGACCTATCACGTTGTCCCTGGTGAAGTGACTTCAAGCCAACTCAAATCTGGCGAGGTTGCAACTGTGGAAGGCAGCCCTGTGACAGTTAATGTGGATGGCGGAGGAGTTATGGTCAACAAGGCCACTGTGGTTCAGCCAGATATCCAGGCCAGCAACGGCTTTATTCACGTGGTGGATACAGTCATTCTGCCCCCGACCCTATAACCCATGCTTAATGGGATCTCACTTTAAGCAGGTCAATCAGCTCATTCATTGGCTTCTGGCATTGGCTTCTGGGCTTAAGATTATTCACCCTGTTCAGGCTACTCTGGACAGGTTTTTTAGTGGGCAGTATTTAAGCAGACGAAGTTTGAGCAGATTGTAGGATCGAGCAGAAGCCTTAGAATAAAACGGTGCCTAACCCTTCCCCTCAATCTATGATGCTGAGCCTCTGCATGATCGTGAAAAATGAGGAAGCAACTTTGCCGAGCTGCTTAAAGAGTGTGCAAGGTGTCGTTGATGAAATGATTGTGCTAGATACAGGCTCCAGCGATCGCACCCCAGAAATCGCCAAAAGCTTCGGTGCCAAAGTCCATTTTTTTGAGTGGAGCAACGACTTTTCGGCAGCTCGGAATGAGTCCCTGAAGTATGTCCAAGGCGATTGGATTTTGGTGTTAGATGCTGATGAGCGTTTAGCGCCCGGTATTGTGCCCGCTCTGCGTCAAACCATTGGGAGTGAGCAACCTTATTTGTTGATCAGCTTGGTACGCCAAGAAATTGGTGCGGAACAATCTCCTTATTCGCTGGTTTCTCGTCTCTTTCGCAACCATCCTGACATTAGTTTTGTGCGGCCCTACCATGCAATGGTAGATGAGAGCGTATCCCTAATTCAGAGTATGGAACCGCACTGGCAAGTGGGCTATTTGCCAGAGGTGGCAATTCTGCACGAAGGATACCAAGCAGGAGCGATCGCAAGTCGAGACAAATTCACCAAAGCCAGGACGGCAATGGAGAGTTTTCTCAAACATCATCCTAGTGATCCTTATGTGTGCAGCAAATTAGGGGCACTGTATGTGCAAATGCAGGAAGTGTCTCAAGGCATTGAGTTGCTAAAGCGAGGTCTTAAATCAACCGCTGCCGATGCTTCTGTGTTGTACGAGTTGCACTATCACTTAGGCATTGCTTACAGTCGCCTGCAACAATGGGCAAAAGCCGAGCAACACTACCAACTGGCTTTGCAGCAATCGATTATGCCGAAGCTGAAACTCGGTGCCTACAACAACTTGGGCAATCTCCTCAAAGCAAAAGGAGATCTGGTGGGAGCAAAAGGAGTCTATGAGACAACTCTCAAAATTGACTCTACGTTTGCACCGGGTTATTACAACTTGGGCATGACTTTCAAAGCCCTAGGAGATCTGCCGCACGCGATCGCCGCCTATCGAGAGGCACTGTTTCTGCAACCCAACTACGCCGACGCTCACCAAAACTTAGGCGTAGCCCTATGGAAATTGGGTCAGGTGCAGGAAAGTTTAACCGCCTTTCGGCAAGCGATCGCCCTGCATCAGCAAAACAACAATCCTCTCGAAGCGCAAAGATTGCGTCAGGGGTTGAAGGAGATGGGATTTGAGCTGTAAGTCAGGAGCCTCAGGTAACGCCCTATAGCGCGATCGCCGCTCGACCTGCCTATGACCTGATTACTACGGTTGATATCAACGGTGATGGGGTTCAAGAAGCGATCGTGAGAAACACATGATTAGCATGGGAGGCTTGGTAGCCTCGTCTCTTTAGAGCGAGGTGGAAAAGCGACTCAAGCGGCTTTAGCCGCCTACTGGCTAGTGATGATGAGGATCTTCAATGTACCGCTGGATCGTA
>JAHHIL010000011.1 GCA_019358975.1 Trichocoleus desertorum ATA4-8-CV12 | reverse complement strand
ATTCAGAATCACTCTAGGGGGTAGTTAGCGTTTGTTGGTAGTCCACGCGGCATTGAACCGCTAAGACTGCCCGCTATCCCGCCCCTCCTTGCTTTGCTGAAGGAGGGGATAACCGCGAGTTAGTTTTGATGTAGTCGTCGCCGAGGCAGTAGCAGCGATTGGCCGGAAAGAACCGCTCTAAGTCGTAGCGTTCAAAGACATATTTCAGCTCCCAAGTGCGGCGCATAGTCATGACGGCAATGTCAGCGCCTGCTTGCTGAATGCGTTCCAAGGCGGCAACTGAACCGGGGATCAAGCTGTCATAAGCCAAGTAAGGCAAAGTATGAACAGTGGTACGGCGCAATCGGGCAAACTCGACTGCTTGAACTTCGTCTAAGCCAGAGCGCAGCCCAATTTGTTGTTCAGGCACCCGCGATCGCTTGAGTCGCCAAAATTCTGATTTGGAAAGGAGTTGCACTGCTTGCCCAGGGCGTTTTGTCTGGTTCAAGCAATATTGGTAAACGAGGTAGTACCGATCGGAAACATCCATGATCGGACCATCAAAGTCGGTAATGAGCCTTAGCATTGGCAGAGCGAAAAGATTCTGTTAACTTTTTTACACGGTCCTGCAAACCGAATCACCTACCTACGGCTGGCTAGGGTGTCTGCCATAGGGGCTGATTTAAGGTTAAGAGCCAATACATTTCTGTTAAGGCTCGATCCCCAAACTCTCTCAAAAAGGGGTTAAGGGCGACGTCTCATCTGTTCTCGCTCTACCGCTTCAAATAAGGCGCGAAAATTGCCTTCACCAAATCCTTGCGCCTTTTGCGCTTGGCCGTTCCGGCGGTAAACTTGGCGCTCGATCACCTCAAAAAAGAAGGTAGGCTGTCTAAAAATTGGTTGGGTAAAGGTCTGTAGCAATAAAGCTGGAGAAACTTCTGATTGCCAATCTACCAAGATTTGTTGCTTAGTCACCGCTTGCCAATCTGTGGCCGCTGGGTCAAATCCGGGCCGCTGTTGGAGTTGCGTATAGTAAGTTGTGGGCACTGATAGCAGGGATAGCTCTCTTTGTCGCAGTTGAGCGATCGCCGCCACAATATCATCCGTTTGCAAGGCAATATGCTGAATTCCGGGGCCACGATTTAGGTCGAGAAATTCTTGGATTTGTGAACTTGCAGACGTGGGTTCGTTAATCGGCAATTGCGCTCCCCCCTCCGGATGCACCAACACTTGGCTGCGCAGCCCGGAATACTTGGTTTGAATGGCAAATTGCTGTTGGGGTTGAAACCCCAAAACTTTCTCATACCAGGCGATCGCGGGTTCCAACTCACCAACGCCAACGTTCAAAACGGCGTGATCAATTTGGGTGAAAGTGACCTCGGAGGCATCAACCTGCCTACCTTGCTCCTTACCTTGCTCCCTAACTTGGCCTTGGGGTTGAGATAGCGCTGGATCGCTCACCCAAGGCATTGCTCCTCGCACTAGAGCTGACTCCAACCCTAAAGGCAACAGTGACGTTAATCCAGACCGCTGCACCAGAGTGTGACGCAAATTGCCCCAAGCTGCGATCTGGCCCCACTGAAGGCACCCTTGCCCTAGTTGCTGTTGCACTGGCTGCTGTTGCCTAGGCTCTAGGACTTTGGCCTCCTGAGCGATCGCCTGAGCCATTACCGTTGCCAAATCCTCAACCAGAAAAGCGACATCCACGACACCAGGGGGATGCTGCTGCAAAAACTGAGCTACAGGGCTGACAGTGCTGAGTGGAGAAGACAGCGCAAAGTAAATCGAGCCTTGCTGTACCACTTCTGTAAGGGTGTGTGAATCAGCGATCGCCGCTACCGCTTGAAACCCCAAAGTTTGAGCAAACCAATCGCGGCAGGCTCTAGCATCTTCTACGTAAAAGTGGACATGATCAATTTTCATAACTCCTAAAGTTCAGTCCCCAAGCCTGCCTGTAAATTCTCCCCTTGTTTGTTGAAATCAGCGTTCTCTCTGAAGAAATAATTCTGTTTATGGGCTTGAGCAAAAACTAAAATCCAGCAGTTAAATGGTTGATTATGTTTCTTTTAGCTCCCTAGGCTGGTATTCTGCTGAAGAAAGGTAGTGTTTAGTCGCTAGGTTCTCTATTACAAGCCGTGTGTAGCCTTGGGTAGGAAAATCCAGTGAATCGTTTAGATCCAAACCAAGTTGAAAAGCTGCAAGCCATTAGCACTCAGCTGCGCCAAGCGCGTGAAAAACAGGGTATGACCCTGGAGCAATTGGCTGCTAAAACTTATATTTCGATGGGGGCTTTGCGGGCTTTAGATGCAGGTCAGGTTGATTTATTGCCCGAACCTGTGTTCATTCAAGGGTTCATTCGTCGCTACGGTGATACCGTGCACTTAGATGGCACTGCGTTAGCTCAGACCTTCCCTTTAGAAATAGCTCCCCCCCCACCTCCGGAAGATTCAGAATCAACGCTTGATACCAAGTCCTCTATAGCGGAGAAGGCAGAGAACCGATCCCGTCTCATTGGGTTGGCGGGAGGGGCGGCGTTAGCGATCGCAGTACTATTGCTGGGAAGTATGGCGCTTCTGAACCGACCCAAAACTGTAGTACCCAACTCCCAAACCGAACCTCCAGCTCCAAAATCAACAGCTCCGAAATCAACAGCTCCGAAATCAGCAGCTCTAAAAGCATCCTCTACCCAGGCACAAAACCAAGCAGCAAAACCAGCAGCTTCGCCAAAACCAGCGACTGCACAACCCCCAAAAAAATCAACTCAGCCTGTAGCTGTGCCTGCTCAGCGATCTACTTCTCCTAGCTCTGCGGTCCCCATTGAAGCTGCCCTCAACGTGACTCAAGAATCGTGGGTGCAAGTGATTGTGGACGGCAAAACAGCCTTCGAGGGGACTCTACCTCAAGGGACTAAAAGAACTTGGACCGCTAAGAAAGAGTTAACGTTACTAGCGGGGAATGCGGGTGGCGTGGTGGTGGCCGTAAATCGCAACTCTGCTAAGCCATTGGGCGAAGTAGGGGAAGTGAAGGAAGTAACCTTTACGCCCGAGTCTCTCGCTCAACCGACGCAGCTTTGAGTATCAAACTTTAACGGCTAAGGCTTGGTTGCTACAGGTAGCTTTGTAAGTACCCGCAGCATACTGATCCAGATGGCGGAAGAGGGCTACAGGCGGCACGACACGGCAAGTAAAAAACTCCACAGCAATGCGGCCATCCGGAGCATTTGCCACCTTAGGCGTGAGATCTTTAGGAGCTTCTTTGCGCCACTGCCAGTTGAGTTGGGGTGGCACTGCATTAATCAGATGGTGATGGCTCCACTCGCAGTATTTTCCTAGCACGCCAAATTCTTGCAGTTCTCGCCTCAAGATGGAAGCGATTAAATAGGACGAAGCAGAGCGATCGCCTTCTACGGCCTCCATGAAATCTGCCAAGGCACCACTCGGTTGGGGCGGCTGAGCGCGATCGCCACTATTGGCTAGAGCTTTTTCTAGTTGAGCTGTAGTACTAAACTCTTCTGGCAAAGCCCAAATCGACCCATCTCCCCCTTCTGGGACTCGATATAAGTAGCCAGCTAAGCGAAAGTTTGGTTTTAGCTTTAATCCTGGTAACTTCAGCAAGGTTGCCCCCGGATTCACCGCACTGACGAACCAACGCCCTTCTGTGTTGGGTGAAGACGTTTCTTCTTCAGGAATACTGGCAAACTTAAACAAATCGCCCAGCGCATCTAAGGACTCTGGCTCTGGCGGTTCTTCGCTGTTGTCAAATAGAGTTTGAGGCTTGGGGTAGTTCTCTGATTCTGGAAGTGCCAGGGTACTTTTGATGTACTGCCTGACTTTCTGTACGGCTTCAAGCGGGAGTTTTTGAATGGTCATAACGGACGTCGCACTTGCCAGAGGGGAACCTAAAGCGCTCGATCAGGCGCACAGATCTGGCCCTATGCTACCCACCACACAGTCTGACACGGCATTCGAGAGACATAATTTATTATTTAAGGGCTGAAAACTAGGAATAGTTACTTTTGAGTTTTTGCAGCGATCGCGATGCGCCACTCTTTTTGCTTCAATTCCACTTTGAATAACTGGGAACTTTTTAAGAATTTAATTAAAGTACCACCAGTTTTCAGTTTCTCTTTAATCACTGTGTTGGCGGGCTGACTATATTTCTTACTGAAAGCACTACCAAACAATGCTAAGGAGATAGAAACTTCTTTGGATTCCATCATCAGTTCCTGCAATATTTCAATAAATATTTTTTCTAAGTCCGCAGGGGAGTTGATTTTAGAAATTTTTACATCGTGAGCAGACTTGGATTTATCCACTGCTCCTTCTGAAGATCCTAAATCCTTTGTGACAACAGGAGCATTTGCTTGAAATAGAGTGATATAAAGACTACTTTTTGGATCAGACAACTGATGGACAACAAAATGTTCAGGATGCTCAGTAAATAGCTCCCTTGCTTTCTTGCCCGGAAAGTATTTTGACATCATCTGGCTGATTGTAAAGCTGCTTTCTTGTTGAAAAATCTTAGAAATTTTAGCTAACTCAAGCCATTGCTCTCCAGTTTTCCGTTGCTCATCCTGCATGATTTGCTTCAGGTGAACAATGCAATCCCTTAGAGGGGGTATTTCTAGAGGCTTTTCAGGATTAAAAGTTTCGGTCTTGCCTGTTCTATGATTCAAAACCTGAATGAAGTTTTCCTTCTTGTGAACTAAATATACTGTTAGTCCATGAGTTTTCAAGGTAGTGCAGAGGTGCGTCATCACTTTGTCGGAGGAACAAACCAAAACTTCCTTAGCAGTTGGATAATGGACAAAAATGGATGAGCCTACTGTTGCCATTTTGACATCAGCGCTATCTTTACCCGCTGGAACATGAATTAATTCATAGCCTCGCTTATGCAATTCCACATCCTGCTTTCCCATATTTCGCCAGTTGGCAAAAGCAATTTTGATCTGAATGGGGTGAGTGCAATTTCGGGCTAAAAACTGTTCAGTTTTGGCATCGATTTGTAAGTTTTCAGCATCTAGCAACAAGATTGCGATCGCAGATGACGTATTTGAGTCTGAATTAGTCTTTAAATCATTTACAGGCTGAGATTTACTACCATTTCCACTTTGCAGCTCAACTTTTTGGGTTGGATCTAATGGAGATAACAGCTGTGAAAGCTCTAAATTTAATTGAGCGAAGTTAGAACTTTCTAAGGCAATATTTCCTAAAAAGACCTGTAAGATTTGCTGAACTTTTGGTCGAACCGTAGCAATATGATTAACGTTGCCTAGGGCTGCTTCTAATCGCGGCATCAGTGCTGATTGGTGGCGATCGCTATTCCAGGGTAGAGCACGATATTTTTCTAGAAACAACCCAGGCTGCTGTTGGTGAATTCGAGCAAGACATTGATAGATAAAGATACTAATCTCTGCTACCGGAATCACTTTCTCTCCAGAATTCAACTTGGCGTGAGTCAATTTCGTCCTCCACGAAATACGGATTTATCAATACTGCTACACTGGCCTGCTCGTCTAATACGCTGATTCAGCAGTACGAATCTTACGATTTAGAGTTCACTCAATGCCCTACTTTCGTAACAGTCTGACCTTACTTCGCCAATCTGAGAGCTTGAATCCCCATTCACCATCGAATAGTGACCAGGTTTCGCCTCATAATGAGAGAGGACGGTTTACACATCTTAATCATGGCGAGAGACCTACGAGGATTCTTAAAACAGTTAGAGCAGCGAGGGCAGCTAAAACGCATTTCTGCCCTGGTTGACCCAGACTTAGAGATTGCTGAAATTTCTAACCGAATGTTGCAGCAAGGCGGGCCAGCCCTACTGTTTGAGAACGTCAAAGGTTCTCCCTATCCAGTCGCTGTCAACACAATGGGCACGGTGGAGCGCATCTGCTGGGCTATGAACATGGAGCAACCCGAAGAACTAGAAGCTTTGGGTAAAAAGCTCAGCATGTTGCAACAACCCAAGCCACCTAAAAAAATTGCTCAAGCGGTAGAGTTTGGCAAAGTTTTGTTTGATGTGCTGCGGGCTAAACCAGGACGAGACTTGTTTCCCCCTTGTCAGCAAGTGGTGCTCCACGAAGATGAATTAGACCTCAATCAAATTCCCATGATTCGCCCCTATTGCGGCGATGCAGGCAAGATCATCACGCTGGGCTTGGTGATTACCAAAGACTGCGAAACGGAGACTCCTAATGTCGGTGTCTATCGGCTGCAACTGCAATCGGACAAAACGATGACGGTGCATTGGCTATCTGTGCGCGGTGGGGCGCGGCACTTACGCAAAGCGGCAGAGCGAGGCAAAAAGCTTGAAGTGGCGATCGCGCTGGGTGTAGATCCACTGATCATCATGGCGGCAGCAACACCCATCCCAGTAGACCTGTCAGAATGGCTGTTTGCAGGGCTGTATGGTGGCTCTGGAGTCAATCTAGCGAAGTGCAAAACCGTTGACCTCGAAGTTCCGGCAGACTCCGAATTTGTCTTAGAAGGCACGATCACCCCTGGAGAAATGCTGCCTGACGGGCCTTTTGGCGATCATATGGGCTATTACGGCGGGGTAGAAGATTCGCCCTTGGTTCGCTTCCACTGTGTCACTCAGCGCAAAGACCCGATCTACCTGACTACGTTTAGCGGTCGTCCGCCCAAAGAAGAGGCGATGATGGCGATCGCGCTTAACCGCATTTACACCCCAATCCTGCGGCAACAAGTTTCTGAGATTGTCGATTTCTTTTTGCCGATGGAAGCCCTCAGTTACAAGGCAGCCATTATTTCCATTGACAAAGCTTATCCGGGTCAGGCACGGCGGGCAGCGTTGGCGTTTTGGAGTGCGTTGCCCCAATTCACCTACACCAAATTTGTGATTGTGGTGGACAAAAGCATCAATATTCGCGATCCGCGTCAGGTGGTGTGGGCGATTACTTCCAAAGTTGATCCGGTGCGAGATGTATTTATCTTGCCGGAAACGCCTTTCGACACGCTCGATTTTGCTAGTGAAAAAATTGGTCTGGGCGGTCGGATGGGCATTGACGCCACGACTAAGATCCCACCAGAAACCAATCACGAATGGGGCGCAGCGTTGGAGTCTGACCCAGATACCGCAGCAATGGTCGATCGCCGTTGGGCAGAATATGGTCTCGCAAATTTGCAATTAGGAGAGGTGAATCCGAACTTGTTCGGTTACGATATGCGCTAGCCACTCTCTAGTTTTGAGTCTAGATTTGCGATCGCTTGAGACCCCTGAGCATGGATTGGAAAACATTGCTGAGATCCCAACAGGCTGACTTTATTAAGCGGTTCAAGTCTGGGACAGAAAATCTGCTGTTTTGCGAAGTCGAAAATCAGTTTAGTGAATTAGCATTTGTCAGCAATCAAAGGCTTAAAAAGCTCCGAGATGCTTGCTGGCTATTGGCTGAGCGTTACAAAAACACGGCCCCCGTGCATGATGTGTTTATCAATCATCTAACTGGGAAGCTGGGTGAATCTGTCATTAAAAGGCAGTTGAGTAATTTGGTCGCGAAAGGTAGCTATCGCGATATTACAGGTAATGATACGAGCACAGCTTTTGATGCTCGACAATGGAAGCTATTTATTACTTATATTCGCAGCTATCAGTATCTCAGTCGCTACTTAACTGGGGATTTGTTTCCTATTGGCTATTTGCGTTTAGCAGCCAATCCAGCAATTAGTATCCAGGTTAAAGCTTCGCACACCAAAGCTAATAAAATTCAGTGGGTGGTTAGTAAAGATGAAGTTGAAAAAAACTCTGTAGTGGTTTGTATTTGGATTCGGGAAGAAGTGAATGAAGCTCAACCCGAATATCATTTATTTTTAGCGGGTTTCCTGCCGACTGGAATGATCCAGTTACAAGATGGTCAAGCCGTATTGGGTTTAGAAGACCTGCTTTATGGTGGGGGATTACGCAGTTTTATCGAATTTATTCAAGCTCAATCCTTACAGTTCAACTCTCCCAAAGCTCAATTGGATTACACCTCAGAAGTTACTAGTTCTTCACTCTCTATCCAAATTGGTTCGTGGCAATATCCTCTATCTTGGGAGCAATTAACCAGTTTAGAAGTTGCGATTCAAGAGTTAAAAGCTCAGAAACAAGAGCCTCAGATGCCAGCGTTACCTCCGCAACCAAAAACAGAGCTACCTTTAGACTTGAACCAGCTCTGGCAAAAAGTCCTCAGCCAGTTACGGCCTCCTAGTACTCAGTCTTTGCTACGTCAACAAAGTCGCCTCTTATCTTTTGATGGTCATCAAGCCAGAATTGGCATTAGCTCTAGTGCCCTATTTCGGGTAAATCAACGTTGGTTACCCAAAATTGAAGAAGCTTTTAATAAGACTTGTCAGCATCAAGTAAAGGTTAGTCTTGAGGTGATTTCTGATTAAGATTTATTCTTATGTATTAATGCTTGGTATTAGGTAGTTTTAGTAGTAATAGATCCTAAAACCAATTCCTCTAAATAATCGTTTTTCATGAAATAATAAAGCGATCACTTTTTTTAAGGACTGAGTAAGAGCGATCGCAGCTTATTTATTCTTGATTGGATAAACCGAGAATGATAGCTAGGGCATCTCCTAATTCCTGCATATAACTTTGATCTAAGCTGCCAATCAATCGGATGATTCTAGACTTATCAGTTACTCGAATCTGTTCGCATAACAATACTGAGTCTTGGCTTAAACCTCCTATTCCTGCTGGCACGAAGACATGGGAAGGTAAGAGCTTACGTCGTATCTTGGTTGTAAATGGCGCAACGATAGTGTGAGGACTGGCAGCATTTGCTCGATCAATTTGCAGAATAACTACAGGCCGAATTCCTGACTGCTCTGTACCTACAACTGGATTTAGATCGCAGAGCACTATATCTCCTCGACTAACGACTACCAACTAATCTCTCCATTCGCTAATTGTTCTTCATAGTTTTCTAAATTACTTAGATAGTCCGAAAAGTCAGATTCAGACAATTTTGTGGTTTCACTAAACTGCTCCCACAGCCGCCAGCGATCGCTGTCATGCTTCATTCTCAAAAAATCCACAAAATCGTTTACTTCTCGAAGTAGCGGTTCTGGTAGCTGAAGAATCTTGTCTATGGTTTTATCGTAAGGGGTTGGCATTTCTATGATTGCTCTCACTAGAAATAATGTATCTTGAATCTTCTTAAAGAGTAGCGTTCGTCCCACTTCAAAGCTATAAGAAAACGATCGCCTTTTCTCAGCCCTTGGAAAAAGCGATCGCAGGGACTTTTAGTTGCTTAGAAGATCAAACCTTGACCTTGTTTCTAGCTTACTGAAGGAAAAAGCGATCGCCCTCCTGCCGCTAGCTCACCCAGTAAGGTGAGGCGATCGCACTGAGCAGAAATTTTACCCAAATAACTCACAGTGGAAGTAAAAGCATGAGAATGTAAACACTAGGTTAAAAGTTGTTTAACATTCTCATGCTCATCCTGTGTTTAGCTGTTGCGAGTCTTCTTGCTTGGTTTATTAGTGCTTTGGCAGGTGGCGGCAGTCCTTTGGTGCTAATTCCAGTCGTCAACTTTTTCCTAGAAGCATCCGCCGTTGCTCCCGTGATCACCATTGGCATGTTGCTCGGCAATGCCCAGCGAGCTTTGTTATTTTGGCAGCATATTGACTGGGAAATGACCCGCTGGTACTTACCAGGAGCGATCGCCGGGGCTTTACTCGGAGCCTACACCTTTACCCAAATTCATGTGGAATGGGTGCAATTCCTGATCGGCTTATTCCTACTAGCGACGGTGCTGAGCTACGGGTTGAGCAAACAAGAACGCACCTTCACGGTTCAGACTTGGCAGTTTTTACCCGCCGGATTTTTCCATGCCTTTATTTCTGGCCTAGTGGGTAGCAGCGGGCCAGTGATGAATCCGTTCTACCTCAACTATGGCTTGGTCAAAGAGCAAATGTTGGCGACAAAAGCAGTGCATGTGATCGTGGTTCACATTGCCAAGTTATTTGTCTACGCCGCCTTTGGGGTACTGAAACCAGAATATTTGGGATATGGTTTGTTGATTGGGTTGGCGGCGGCTCCCGCAACTTGGGCAGGGCAATATGTTCTCCAAAAAATTAGCGATCGCCAATTCCGTCAATTAGTGATGGCGAGTATGGCGATCGCAGGTGTGCTGATGTTGTGGGAGCAGCGTGATTTAATGACGTTTTGGCAGGGCGTCCATTAAACAGAGACTAATAGGAACCACGATAGATCCGGTGAGCTTGTTCGCGGGGTAGCCAGCCATAAGCAGACAGCTCATCTTCTGGGAAAGCGCGAGTAGGCTTTGGCTCTGGAGGTGCAGGTCTTGATTCAGCAAACGTAAAGTTGGGTGCGGTTCTCGACGAGATTTTGCTGTGAGGAGGCAAAAATTCATGCTCCTCTGGATCGTAGGACAACACTTCTCCACTTTCGATACTGTATACCCAACCGTGGAGCGCCAGCTTGCCTTCGTGGAGTTTGGAGTGGATCACCGGGTAGGTTTTCAGGTTTTCTAGTTGGGTAATCACGTTTTCTGCGATCGCCGATTCTAACAGTTCTTCCCCTTCGCGATCGCTGTAATGATCTCTCATGAGGCGGCGCGTGGCTTCGGCATGTTTGAGCCATTCGTACACTAGGGGCATATCTTCTTCTAGGCTGCTGAGCTTGAGTAAGCCTTTCATCGCCCCACAGTGCGAGTGACCACACACAATCACTTGCTCAATGCCCAAGGCATGAATCGCATATTCTACGGCTGCGCCTTCTCCACCATTCGCGGCCCCAAAGGGAGGAATCAAGTTACCTGCATTACGGATGACAAACAACTCCCCTAGTTGAGCTTGGGTAATCAAGTTAGGATCAACCCGGGAATCGGAGCAAGCGATAAACAGCACTCTCGGCTTCTGACCCTGCGAGAGCTGTTCAAACAGGTCTTGGTGTTGGCTGAAATATCCGGTCTGAAACTCCCGCAGACCCTTGATCAATTTCTTCATAAAAGCGGCTCGATTCCCGTCGTAGGTAATTAATTTTAGTTGGTTTCAGCCCCAACTCTGATTAATGTTCCTAATCAAAGGCTTTAGCGAATTAGAACGCTCAGAAGTTTAGCCAGGGAGTTGTAATGAAGCGATCGCCCTGTTGCTACGGAACCTGCTGTAGAGATATTTTCTCCTGTGGAAATGCTACGCAGATGCAAAACGCCCCTATGGACTGAGCAGAGGGATCAGTGTTTCTCTAAAGAAGAACCAATATAGCCAAAATGTGATGTGGAGGGCGGCGATTAGCCAAAACACAATTTGATAAGAGGTTTTTCTAGTTTTATGACGAAATTTTTGTTGAGCCACAAAGCCTCCTAACCATCCACCCAGCAGTTCGCAGAAATGCAGTGTATTTTCTGGAACCCTCCATTGTTTCTGCTGAGCACGAGATTTGTCAGTGGCATACAGGCAGAAAGTAATCAGGCTCATGACAGGATAAAGAATGAAAGGAATGACATTAGCAGTTGTCAATGCAAAATGGACTGCTCCCACGCTAGGTAGTAAAGCTAAAAGCAACGTTGCTACAGTTGATTGTGCCGACCAGGCTCTAGGTTGTGGTCTTGCTCCTGCCTTTGTCACAAAAGATGGAGAGTGGAGTGATTGCTTAGGAACCACTCCTTGAATAGAAGCGTTGGAAGCACGGGCTTTTCCGTTTTGCTCAACGCTGAGCTGATAGTAAATGACATCCCCTACTTGAGGTCGGCGGTTTGCATCCTTCAAGGCAGTGATATGGAAGAAAACTTGCTCGTTACTATCACTAGGTTTGATGAAGCCAAAGCCGCGATCATCCTTCCATGTCACCAACTGACCTTTACGCAAAACGGGTTTCATTAATTAGCAGCCAGTGTATAACTGGTTGTAATATGCCCATCATTTCAGGTGCGATCGCCACTCCAGTACTTCAAAATTTAGTACAATAGAACTATAAATCTTGGTTGTTTAGTGATCTGAGAAGGCTACAGAGTAGCGATCGCGGATGCTGACTTTTCCCAAAATTGCTGCATCTGCTGCCAAACTTGTTCTACCAAATCAGAGGCATCAGAATCGAACCACGTAATAGTGGGATCGGCGTGAAACCAGGTGCGTTGGCGCTTGGCGAACTGTCGGGTATGCAACACCGTTAAATCTCGCGCCTGAGTCAGGGAGATTTCTCCAGCTAGATATTGCTTAATCTCTTGGTAGCCCAGAGTGTTGAGCAGAGCTAGGTCAGGGCCATATTTATTGCACAGGGTTGTCACCTCATCGACAAAGCCAGCCGCAATCATTTGATCCGTGCGCTGCTCAATCCGACGAGTCAGGCGATCGCCCTCTGCATCTAGCCCAATCTGCAAAATCGGGTAATCAGGTGGTTTTTCTCCCTGTTGGGCGGATATGGGTTGGCCTGTGGTGTAGAACACTTCTAGCGCCCGTAACGTCCGAACTTGGTCATTGGCATGAATTCGGGTTGCTGAAGCTGGATCAACTTGTTGCAGAAATGCGTAGAGTTGTTTCTGGCCCAACGCTTGGAGTTGCGATCGCAATTCTGGTTGTGGCGGTACGCGAGGAATAATCAACCCTTGCACCACCGAGCGAATGTAGAGACCTGTGCCGCCGACAAGAAAAGGAATGGGGGAAGGATGAAGGATGAGGGATGAAGGATGAAGGGGAGAATTTGTTTCTGGTAGGGTTATTGGCCCGGAAGCTGAAGGAGCATCAGAATCAGCAGAATGAAATTTATTCATCCCTCTTCCTACGCTTCGCGAACGGCAGAGCCGAACATCCCTCCGCTTTCCCTTCATCCCTCCTCCTTCATCCTTCATCCTTTCCCCTTCCCCCTGATGAAACTCATCAATCAAGGCTTGAGCCTGCTCTTGGTAGTCTGCCAGAGTTAATGTTTGGGTTGGGTCACAAATGTCTATTAAATAGTGAGGAATTTGTTGTTGCTCGGCTATTGTGGGTTTGGCGGTGCCGATGTCGAACTCTCGATACACTTGGCGCGAGTCAGCGCTGAGGATGGCCGCAGATTCTAAGCGTTGGGCTAGGGCGATCGCCAGCCCCGATTTCCCCGATGCAGTGGGGCCACAAATCACAACCAAACTCGGCACCTGTATCACGTTTTGATCCATCCCTACCATAAAGCTCGCTGGAAACGCCTCTAAAATCGCTTATAACCCTTTTGTGCTATAATTTTGATAGATTTTGGTGTCTTGAGGCTTGATCGAGCTTCAGACCTAATTATTGGAGCGCTTCATTCATGACAAGCAATTACGGTGCCGATCAGATTCAAGTCCTTGAGGGTCTTGAGCCAGTCCGTAAACGACCGGGTATGTATATCGGCAGTACGGGACCGCGAGGACTCCATCATTTAGTTTACGAGGTCGTTGATAATTCTGTTGATGAAGCGCTGGCAGGTTACTGTAAGCACATCCGAATTGACATTAATGCTGACGGCTCAGTCACCGTAGAAGACGATGGCCGAGGCATTCCGACCGACGTTCACCCCCGCACGGGCAAGTCGGCGTTGGAAACAGTCATGACGGTGCTCCATGCAGGCGGTAAGTTCGGTGGTGGCGGTTATAAGGTTTCGGGTGGCTTGCACGGGGTAGGCATTTCGGTGGTCAATGCCCTGTCGGAGTGGGTAGAGGTAACAGTTCGGCGCGATAAGAAGGTTTACACCCAGCGTTTCGAACGCGGCGTGGCAATTACAGAGCTAACCGCTCAACCCACGTCTGAAGACCGTACCGGAACAATGGTTAACTTTAGGCCAGATGAGGTCATCTTTACGACTGGCATTGAGTTCGACTACATGACGCTCTCTGGTCGGCTTCGGGAACTGGCCTACCTGAATGCAGGTGTAGAAATTACGTTCACGGACTATCGCTTAGAACTGGTTAAAGGTAACGAACCTCGCTCTGAAACCTACTTCTATGAAGGTGGCATCCGGGAATACATCAGCTACATGAACCGGGACAAGCAACCACTCCATGAAGAGATTATCTATGTGCAAGGCGAGCGCAACAATGTACAGGTAGAGGTTTCTCTGCAATGGTGTACTGACGCTTATACCGACAGCTTGCTAGGCTTTGCCAACAATATCCGCACCATTGACGGTGGGACTCACCTAGAAGGTCTCAAGGCGGTGCTGACCCGAACTCTGAACAACTTGGCTCGTAAGCGCAATAAGTTGAAAGAGAATGACCCTAACTTAGCAGGTGAGAACATCCGGGAAGGCTTGACGGCTGTGATCTCCGTTAAAGTGCCCGACCCAGAGTTTGAAGGCCAAACTAAGACCAAGTTGGGCAATACAGAAGTCCGGGGAATCGTGGACTCTCTGGTGGGAGAAGTCCTGACTGAGTATCTAGAGTTCCGTCCTGGGGTTACGGACAGCATTTTAGAGAAGGCGATTCAAGCGTTCAACGCAGCCGAAGCAGCTCGGCGGGCGAGAGAATTGGTGCGGCGAAAGTCGGTGCTAGAATCTTCAACCCTACCCGGTAAGCTGGCGGATTGTAGTTCTCGTGATCCTAGCGAATCTGAGATCTTTATTGTGGAAGGAGACTCTGCGGGTGGCTCGGCTAAGCAAGGCCGCGATCGCCGTTTCCAAGCAATTTTGCCGCTGCGAGGCAAGATCCTCAATATTGAGAAAACCGATGATGCCAAGATCTACAAGAACACTGAAATTCAGGCGTTGATCACGGCTCTAGGTTTGGGCATCAAAGGAGAAGAGTTTGACTCTTCTCAATTGCGCTACCACCGCATCGTGATCATGACGGACGCAGACGTAGATGGCGCACATATCCGTACACTGTTGCTCACCTTCTTCTATCGCTATCAGCGATCGCTGGTGGAGCAGGGTTTCATCTATATTGCTTGCCCTCCTCTCTACAAGGTGGAACGGGGCCGCAGTCACTACTACTGCTATAGCGATCGCGAGCTGGCTAACTTAGTGCAGCGTGAGTTTCCCGCGAATGCTAACTACACAATTCAGCGGTTTAAGGGTTTGGGCGAAATGATGCCCACCCAACTCTGGGAAACCACGATGAACCCAGAAAGCCGCACGCTGAAACGAGTAGAGATTGAAGATGCTGCGGAAGCTGACCGGATCTTTACGATTTTGATGGGCGATCGCGTGGCTCCCCGACGTGAGTTTATTGAAACCTACGGGCCAAAACTGAACCTCACCGATCTCGATATTTAATCTCCTGTCGGTTCGCTCACTAAGTGAAAACTTATCTCTCACTAAGAGAAGGGTTTGCGAGGTGCGGTTGAGTACCCCAGCTTAGCCGCATTTTATTAAGGCAACCTAGCCCTCTTTTATCACTCTTCTCAAAGAATATTTAGAATGGAGACAGTGCCTGTTCTGCTCCATCATCAATGCCTGCATCCAGAGAACTCTGGTCAACGATTCAATTTGTGGATGAATACTACCACTACTTTGAAGCCGTATTTCCTGGATGCATAGTTATGAAGCGTTCAATGCCCCTTAGAACGCCTCTATCTACCACGAACAGCGAGTGGCAGCCTCATCTTAGGACCAATAGACAGGTGCATTTTGATTAAAGTTGTAGCCAAGGGAGCCTAATGTACTCCATGAAGTAGGCGTAATGGATTCATTCAATCCAGAGGTATTCATGAGGCTATATCCGGACTCATGATCAAGTCCTAGAGTATGACCAATCTCATGCATTGTTAAACGAACTAGTTCGTTCTTTGTCAAGCTATCGATTTTATAGCTGTTGTAGTTGATACGGTTATGATAGTTACCTCCTGCAATGTCAACCTCCCGGTACCTACCATCTGCTCCATAGCCGTTACTATAGTCACTACGACTATTCTGTGCAGGATCTACAAAAGCCTCAGCCCACGCACCTCCCCATGATTCTCCACCCATCGCAGTGAACCCTTCGGTAAGGGCAATCTTTAGCGATCCAGTAATATCTTTGTCTTTTGTAAGTATCCTTTCCCAATTTTCCACAGCCTGCTGAATAGCTGACGTTTGGAAAGCAGTAAAAGAGCCATAGACATCATGGACTTGGATATCAATGTCAGGATTAGAAACCTTAGCCCAAGAGAGGTCGAAATTAGCAGCAATACCCTGCTCAAAATAGTGGAAATGTAGATCATAGCGGCCAGATGGAAGAGTATACTCTTTCTCTAGAGCACCGTAAGCTGGCGTCCATTCATTTTGAGGTGTAATGTAGTACCACTGACCTGTTGCATGGCTTTTAGCTGAGATTTGAAAGCCGTCATCACCCTGTACTCGGAACTTATAAGGGCCTCCATCAAAGTCAGCCCATGTATAACTACGGACGGCGAAGAAATCATCAGGTAAACGGCTTCCATCAGCATTTAAAGCACCATTGCCTAAATCAAACTTAATTCCTTTTTGCCCATCACTACGAGTATTAGAACCCAAGTTAATGCCGCCGATCTTGTAAGCATCGTTCGTATAAAAATCAAGGGGAGGAGTGCCACTTTGATTTCTATCCCATGTGTGGACAGTAGAGCGCCATTGAGTTGCTTCATCAACTGCATCTTGGAAAGGCGTTGCTGGCATCAACTCAAACTTTAAACTGGCAAGACCAGCATTTTCATAATACTCAACGGTAATTGGGGTTGTTCCGCCTGCCCACCGAAAGTAGCCTGAATGAGGAGCTGGACCTTGATCGACCCAGGAGTCAATAACGTTTAAATTTCCTACTTTGACACGAACTCCATCATCTGAACCAACTCGTACCTGGTAGAGGCCAGGGGCAAGGTAACGGGTAGATGTTACACGGGCAGAGAAGCTATCGGTCGGAACAGCAGTAGATCCAAGACGGGTAGTAGGAGAATCACTTCCCCACTGGCGCTCAAAGTTTTGGCTACTTCCAAAGCTTTCAATAAACACAGGAGAACCTGATAGGTTACGGTTGTTGTAGTACTCAGCCCTCCAATTGCTTGCTTCTGGATCAGCTTCATAATAGTCTTGCCCAAACTGGGTACCTGATGTCCGCGCTGAGTCTATGTGATCTAGCTCACTACCTAAATAATTAAGGCCAGAGGGCTGAACACCCTGGGTGTATTTGTAGGGAGTGAAGTGCTGCACTGCACCATTATCTCTATCTATATAGTCATGAACGAAAACTCTACCTGCCTCGTTAGTAAGGCTATCGTTGTAGTCCTCAACTGCATGAACTACATATTTGCCATTCAATCCGATCTCATTATTGATAGCTCTAGGGTCAAACAACTCACTATCAAGATATGAGCCATCTGCTACAGTTACGGTGTACATCCCAACGGGGGCAATGACACTGCCACTATAGCTATCAGCCATGCTGTAGTTGTTTGCGTTGAAGTTGTAATAGAACCAGTATTTTTTCAGGTCAGACTGGAGTGTAAAATTCCTGTCGGAGTAGTCAAAGATGTTGTTATTGGTCGTACTAGCGATTCTGATTTGGTAATCTGAAGCACTAGGTAAATTAGTCGGTACGGCCCAAAGCTCACTGCCATCACTCAAGGTAGAGCTGTTGATGGTGCTGTAGTAAACTCCAGCTTTGTACAGGTCAAGCTTGACGTTCTCAGTGATGTTGTCTGTCCAAGTGATGTTGTAGTTCAACCCTGCTTGGAAGGTTTCTCCTCCATTTGGGCTGGAGAGAGTGACGAAGGAAGCTGGAGAAACGGTGAAGTAGCTGTTGCCAAAGTCATAGAGAGTGCCATTAGTGGTGCTGGCAATTCTAATTTGATAGTCTGAACCACTTGGCAAGTTAGTCGGTACGGCCCAAAGCTCACTGCCATCACTCAAGGTTGAGCTGTTGATGGTGCTGTAGTAAACTCCAGCTTTGTACAGGTCAAGCTTGACATTCTCGCTGATGTTGTCTGTCCAGGTGATGTTGTAGCTCGACCCTGCTTGGAAGGTTTCTCCTCCATTTGGGCTGGAGAGAGTGATCTGTGAAATGGGGGCACCAAAATTTTGAGTCCAGTAGTGATTCCAATTGACATTACCTGTGTCATTGGGCAAGTAATAGTAACCCACTCCGATATCTCTTAGACTCGAATTTAGAATATTACTTCGATGTCCAGAGCTAAACATCCAGCCCTCAATAGCTGTCTCAGGATTTGAGGGGCTAGCATAAATGTTTTCCGCAGCCATTGACCATTGGTAACCTGCTGTAGTGAAGCGTCCACCAGCGGTAGAGCCATTAGATCCTGTATGGCTGTAAAAGTCGTTGAATGCCATATCTTGGCTATGAGCCTGGGCCGCAGAAGATAACTGAGAACTATTAGTCAGGGTGCTTAAACCAGACTGAGTACGATAGAAATTAGTAAGCTCAATCACACGATTTGTGAAGCTAGTTGAGCTTGAAGTATCTAACAAACTCAGGCTATAAGAAGTAGTTGTTCCAGCAACCCCAGGCAGGACGCGGATGTAATAAGTACCTGCATTGAGGAGGCGGCTAATCGCTTCTACGGTCGTACCTGTGTTTGCACCTACTTGACTTCCATAATTAGTCGGGCTGTGAAGCACATTGCCATTACTATCAAGCAATTGTACGTTTGCATCTCCAGTCATGCCGTTCAATAGCAAGCTGACACTACGAGTGTCGCTCAAGGCAAAACGGTAGTAATCGTTGGGATTGGCACTGCTGATAGAATCACTAATAGTCTGCAATCCACTGAGCGTTCCCAGATCACGAGCAGCAGGTTCATTGTCGTAAAGACTAACTGTAGATGTAGCCGTACTACCTAGTGTGTAAGCACTGCTGGAAGTAAGAGAAAGGATTATAGTCTCAGTGCCCTCGGGGAGGCTATCATCAATTACATTAATCGGTACGGTAATACTTGACTGCCCAGCAGGAATCAGAATACTGCCTGTTAAGTTAGTGTAGTCAATATTATTAGTTGCAGTCCCTGCAACACTGTAGTAAACAGTCAGTGCATTTGCAGTACTTCCGGTACGAGTTATAGTGAATTGGCCAGGAATAGCACCTTCTGTCGCGTTACTATTTGCTCCATTGGGACCTGCAATTGTAATGTAGGGAATTGCCGTAGCCGCAAGGTTTAGGTTGTAATTGCTGCTACCTGAATATTGATAAACCTGCAGGTAATAAGTACCTAGATCTAGAATGCGATTAATTGACTCCGCTTCTGTACCACTGGAGCTTGAGCTGTGAAGAACTTGTCCGCTACTATTCAGCAAGTTGACATTTGCATTTGCAGCCAAGCCATTCAGCACCAGGTTAAAGTTACTGGCACTGTTTAAGCTGAAGCGATAGTAATCGTTTGCATCACCGTAGCCGACGAAGTCAGTGAAAGTGCTCGTGCTAGAGCTTATACCTATGCTACGAGCTGCGCTTATAGTGTTACCTGCGTAGTCAGCACCTGGCCGTCCTTCCCGCTGACCAGACTTTAAGAAGTGCTCATAGGCTAGTTGATTATTCAAGCCTGCTGCCCGCAGGTCGGAGTTGTTGGCAAGATAAACTTTTACGTTGAAGGATTCTGATGAGGCCAGTCCCTCTCTGAGTCCATTAGATTGAAAATGTGTCAGCAACTGCTGATTACTAAGGCCAGCGGCTGCCAAATCTGGATGAACAGTCTTATAGAAGTTTGTGTTAAAAGTTGAAATAAATTTCCGTCCTTCCTTAAGACCAACAAGCTCTAGGTGTTGTAGTGCTAAAACTCGATTGCCACCATAAGCTTGATTGACGTCAGGATTGACAGCCAAATAATAATTAATATCAACAAATGGTGAAAATTGGCGTCCCTCAGCGACACCATTAGTTCGTAAATGATTAAAAGCTTGTTCTTTATTACCCGAAAAAGCTTGATTGACGTCAGGATTGACAGCCAAATAATAATTAATATCAACAAATGGTGAAAATTGGCGTCCCTCAGCGACACCATTAGTTCTCAAGTGGTCATACAGTTGCTGATTGCTAATTAACCCTGCTGCTTTCAAATCAGGATTATTAGTACGATAGACTTCAAGGCTGACAAATGGTGAGAATTTTCGTCCCTCATTAAGACCATTAGCTTGAAAGTGCTGCCAAGCTTGCGCGTCTGTAAGACTCGCTAAATCTGGATTAGCAGCACGATAGAAATTGACATCAAATAAATTTACTGCCATACCAAACTCCAGGTAAAAATAGATACATAGCTACTGCCGTTGCATCTATTTTTGCTTAAGGAAAAAATCCTGAAATGAATTTCAGAAAAAAAATTGAAAAATTTATACTAGTGTTTACTTGGGGAAAATTACGTACTTAGTACTATCAAGTGTGGATAATCCGCTGCTGTGAGATATCAGCTCGGCAAAGTAAATCCCAAAAGCAATTTCAATAGAATGACAGGCGTGGTTGCCGCCATTCTCATGCCAACATCCTCAAAATGCTGTCCCATCAATCTTTGCGAGATGTAGACCGCTACCAGTGGTTGTTAGAAATTGAGGACGATATTTGCAGAGCCAGCGATCGCCCATACGTAACTTCTTCTACTTACAAATGCAAACCTGTGAGACAGCGTTGCACTTGTTTTTCCCAGGTCCAATCTTGCATGAAGCGGGCGGCGGCTTGGCCTTTGGCTTGAGCGGTTTGGTAGTCGGTGTAGACCTGTTCTAAAGCTTCGACGATCTCTTCTACATCTGATTCGCCCCAGCCTTCCACGCCTTGGAAGATAGGAATGGGTTTGGCAGGTTTCTGGTGGGTGAGGACGTAACAGCGATCGCTCCCAACTAAGTCTAAGTGGCCTGTATTGGCGGAAAGAATCGTGGGTAGGCCGCAAGCCATACTTTCCATTGCTACTAAGTTGGTGCCACCTTCCGCTCGGTTGGGAAATACAGCGACATGAGCTTCGCGGATAATTTGCCCGACCATATGATTGGGAATCGGGCCAACATCAACACAGGCATCAGCAGGGATACCGTTTGCGGCTAGCCATTCCACCACTCGCAAGCGGCCATCTGTATAAATGGCGGGTAAGCCTTGCACATGGTTTGCTTGATCTAGACCCAGCATGAATTGGGGCCAAAAGTTGTGCCAAGCGGTAAGTAGCAACGCCTCTGGGTGGCGATCGCGAAATACCTTAAAAGCCGCAATTACAATATCTTGGCCTTTACGGTACTCTAGTTTGCCTCCCGAAAAAATTACAAAGCGATCGCGAAACAGATTGGCTCTAGGCGCAGGATGAAAAATTGTGGGGTCAATGCCTTGAGGGGCGGTGTAGACATTCGCTAAGCCGTAGCTCTGCAAGACTTGGGCGTTCCAGGTTGAGCCTGCCACGATCGCGTCATAGGTTTTAGCTTTTGCAATGGCTGCTGGTTTTAAGGCTGTATCTTCAAAAAACACCACCCCAAAATTGCGCTGGCCTGAAACTCGTGACAACAGCTTGGAGTCAAAATCTTTCCCTAGCGCGTGAAAGATCGGGATATCTAAGGAAACTTGTTTATCTGGGTAATTAGCTAGTAGATTCTGCAAATTTTGCTGTTGGGCGATCGCAGGACGCAACAGAACTTGGTGCAGTGGATTCAGGAGTTCTGAGGTGACGGAGGCGGGAGTCAGCAACATGGGCGCGAAGTTGGGATGCTGCTGCAACTGGAGAGTGAAGTTGATGCCATAGACGCCCCAGCCAGTCATTAAGCTCAGTTGCCAGCCAATCCCAATCGGTTTAATCGTATTCATCCTGGCAACTGGCGGAGGGGTAGAGGCGGCAGGGATAGATGGAGTCATGAATGAATCTGGGGGCGGCAGGTCAGGAGTAGAAGGAATGAACTGGGATGATGAGGTGTCTACTAATGTTTGTAAGGTCTTGTGGACACGGGCAATCACGTTGGCCCAGTCACCTAATTGCTGTTGACGAAATAGCCGCATCGTCGGATACCAGGGGCTATCTGATCGCGCTAGCATCCAGCGCCAATCGGGGGCGAAGGTGAGCAGTACCCACACAGGCTTGCCCATCGCGCCTGCTAAATGAGCCACAGAAGTATCTACTGTAATCACTAAATCAAGTTGAGCGATCGCGGCGGCAGTATCCGCAAAATCCTGTAACTGCACACTCAAATCTTCTACGGTTGCACCGTCACTGCTGAGTTGGGCAAGTTCTGCGGCTAGGGCATCTTTCTGCAAACTGTAGAAGCTGATGCTTGGAAGTTTCAGCAACGGTTGAAAATAGTGAGGCGCACAAGAGCGGTGATGGTTGTTTTGATTGGTACGGCTACCTGACCAAACCAAGCCGACTTTCAAATGGCCCGCAGGAGCGGTGAGTTTTACGGTGGACTGAGCTGGCGGGAAAAGATAGGGGACTGAATCAGGCACAGTGTCTACCGTGGTGCCAAACAAGCGTGGCAAGCTCAGCAAAGGTGTGTGTAGATCAAAGGCGGGCAGCGGAGTTTCTTGCGCCACGAGTTGATCGATGCCAGCCACCTTAGATAAAAGTCGTAGCAGGGGGGCTTGGCATTCTACAATCACCCGTCCGCCTCGCTTGGCTACCAAAGCGGCATATCGGATGAATTGAATTGTGTCGCCAAAGCCTTGCTCAGCGTGCAGCAAAATGGTTTGCCCTTGTAAGTCGGAGCCATCCCACAGCGGTTGAGCAAAAGGTCGAGGCCGTCGGTGGGGTCGTCGCCAGCGCCATTCGTACTCGGCAAATCCCTGCTGGAAATCGCCTGCCAGGAGCCAAGCTAAAGCCCGATTCCAGTGAGTTTCAATATCGTCAGGATTGGCTTCTAAGGCGTGGTTATAAGCTGCGATCGCCTGCTCTACCTGACCTTGCTGACGGTAAATTAAACCCAAACTGATATGGGCATTACTAAAGTTGGGGTTAAGTGCTAAAGCCTGTTGACAGTGGGCGATCGCCTCAGTGAAGTGACCTTGTTCTCGGAGCGTGGCGCTGAAATTGGCATGGGCTTCGGCAAAGTAAGGAGCGATCGCCAAGACTCGTTCGTAATAGGCGATCGCTTGGTCAAATTGGCGTTTCTGGTGAGCGAGGACTCCTAGTAAATGCAAGGCATCAAGTTGGTTGGGGTCTTGCTGCAACACCTGAAAATAGATGGCGGTGGCTGCCTCTAACTGGTTAGCTTGGTGTCGTTGCATGGCGGTGGCGATCGCGCCTTCAGGATCGCTCAGGGGCGTGGGTAGACGACTCGCTAATAATCCCCGCAGTGCTTGACCCACACGCTCGATTACCTCTGCCCAATTTCCTGACGAGGTTTGCCGAAATAGCCGCATTGTGGGGTACCAAGGGCTATCTTCTTGCTCAGTGAGCCAGCGCCAATCGGGGGTGGTGTCGAGTAGTAACCAGACTGGCTTTCCTAATGCTCCAGCTAAGTGGGCTACAGACGTATCGATCGCAATGACTAGGTCAAGTTGGGCGATCGCGGCGGCGGTATCCCCAAAATCTTGTAACTGCGAACTCAAATCTTGAATCGAAGTTGAGTCAGGTAATTGGGCTAAGTCAGCAATTTGTGGGCCTTTTTGCAAACTGTAGAATGCCAATCCGGGCAGTTCTAACAGCGGTAAAAAGTGCTCAAGGGGACAAGAGCGTAGGTGATTGTGGAGATGGCTGGGATTGCCCGACCAAACGAGGCCCACTTTTAATTGAGTTTCCGGCGGGGCAACTAACGTGAGGCTAGAGGCTGGAGGCTGTAAGTAAGGCACTTGGGCAGGAATGTTTTCTAGTCTCGTGCCTAAAATTCTTGGCAAGCTTAACAGCGGTGCATGAACTTCAAACGCAGGGATAGCCTGACCCTCGACGATTAGCTGCTCAATCTGGGGCATGGGCCGAATCAACCCTGCCAACTCTGGCTGGCAAGCCACAATGATGCGACCCCCTTTTTGAGCGACTAGAGCCACATAACGAATGAACTGAATAGTATCCCCAAACCCCTGTTCTGTATGAATCAGAATGGTTTTTCCCTGTAATTCGGAACCATCCCAAATCGGTGGTTTGAAGGCTTGCGGCTTCATGTCTGGCCGTCGCCAGCGCCACTCATATTCCTCAAAGCCTCGCTTCAAATCTCCAATGCGTAGCAGAGTGACTGCTTTGCCGAAGTGCGCATCCACATGCTCAGGATTAACACTTAGCGCTTGTTTGTAGCAATCTAGAGCTTCGGCATAGCGACCTTGTTCCTCCCAAATGCCCCCTAGGTTGTTATGAGTCATGGCGAAATGGGGGTTCAGCGCGATCGCCTGTTGGTAGTGGGCGATCGCTGCTTCCACCTGACCTTGCTCTTTCAACGCGACCCCCAAGTTGTGGTGCAACTCAGCCGCTCCAGGGTTGAGCGCGATCGCTTGTTGATAGTGTGCGATCGCCGCTTCAATCTGCCCGATTTGGCTGAGGGCCACGCCCAAGTTGCTATGAGCTTCTGGAAAGTCGGGTTTGAGTGCCAATGCTTGTTGATAGTAGGCGATCGCCTCAGTAGTGTGTTTTGCCGAGGCAGCTAGTGCCCCCCGTAACTGCCAAACTTCGGCTTGATCGGGTTGCGCTTCTAGGATTTGCTGATACAGTGCCTCTGATTCGGCCAAACGACCCGCTTGGTGGTGTTGAATGGCTGTTTTTAGGAGTGCCGCCCCATATTCACTTGGTTTCGACAACTCAGTTAAATTCTCTGCATTTGGCCCCCCTAACCCCCCAATACTGGGGGGAACTAGCTTCTTAACCTCTCCCTTTGTGGAATGTCCGGTAGGGCTATGAATTGGGGGATTGGGGGGGTAGTGCAAGGAGTTAAACTGCATTCCAGCTTTTCTCTCATGAAGTGCCTCTCGTAGTGTTGCTACCACGCGCGCAAATACGCCTGCCCAATCGCCAAATTCGGTTTGGCGAAACAACCGCATGGTGGGGTACCAAGGGGTGTCTTCTCGCTCTAGCATCCAGCGCCAATCGGGAGCAAATGAAAGTAACACCCATACAGGTTTGCCTAAAGCTCCGGCTAGGTGGGCAACTGCCGTGTCTACCGTGATGACTAAATCGAGTTGCGCGATCGCCGCTGCCGTATCGCCAAAATCTTGTAACTGTGGGTTTAAATCTTGGAGGCGATCGCCTGCACCCAGTTGTGCCAGTTCTTCGGGTTGGGCGGCTTTTTGTAAGCTGTAAAGTGTCACGTCGGGAATATCTAGCAAAACCCGGAAGTCACTGGCTGTACAAGAGCGATTGTGGTTGTTGCGATTTTCTGGATTGCCTGACCAGACAAATCCCACTTTTAACTGCGTCCCTGGGGGATCTGTGATCGCAGCCGGGGAGCGAGGTACCTGGAGGTAAGGCACCTGGGTGGGCACCGTTTCTAGAGTAGTGCCGTGGAGTCGAGGGAGGCTCATCAGCGGTATCTGCACATCGAATGCAGGCAGAGCTTCTCCTTGAGCCACCACCGCTTGCACCCCTGCTACCGTTTGGACTAAGCGAACCAGAGGCGCTTGACACTCCACCACCACTTGACCGCCTCTCTCTGCGACCCAAGTGGCGTAGCGAATGAATTGGATCGTGTCGCCAAACCCTTGCTCGGCATACAGCAGAATCCGTCGTCCTGCTAGATCTGAGCCATTCCAGAGGGGTTGAGGAAAGGGGCGTAGTTGTTTGCCCTCGCGTCGCCAACGCCACTCATATTCCGCAAAGCCTTGGCCCAATTCTCCACCCAACAGCAAAGCTAGCGACCGATTCCAGTGTGGCGAGACAAATTCTGGCTTCAGCACGATCGCTCGGTCATAAGCTGCGATCGCTTCAGCCACTTTGCCTTGGTGCCGTAGGGCATGGCCTAAGTTGTTGTATGCCTCTGGATAGGCAGATCTAAGGGCGATCGCTTTTTGGTAGATGGCTACAGCAGCGGCGTATTCTCCATTCGTTACTAGAGCCAGTCCTAAATTGTTGTAGATGTCAGCCACATTAGGCTTGAGGGCGATCGCTCGGCGGTAGTAGGCGATCGCTTCTGCAATGTGACCAGACTGGTAGGCAATTAACCCCAGACCATGCAAGGCGGGAAAATAATCAGCCTGCTGTTGCAAAATTAAGCGGTAAAGCTGCTCGGCTTGTTGTAACTGTCCAGCTTCATGATGCTGAACGGCACTCACAAGCGCTTCACGGATAGTTGCCATGCGGCTAAATCCTAATACGGTTCAGGAATACGGTTCAGGACGTTGGGGCAAGAGAAGGTTCGGTGGGGGCGGCTGGATCTTCAAACGGACGCACGACCGGGGCAGCGGGTGCTTCTGGCTGGAAGACTGCTTGCAAAGCTTGATCTAGGGTTTCTGCCATTACAATTCGGTTTTCGTAAGCTACGATCACCCGCACTAAAGTAGGGAGACTATTTTGCTCGGCTTCTAGATATAGAGGCTCTACATACAGTAACGATTGCTCGACTGGGATCACTAAAAGATTGCCCTGGATCACCCGCGAACCTTGCCGATTCCATAAGGAAATTTGCTGAGAAATAATCGGGTCTTGGTTAATTCTCGCTTCGATTTGTTCTGGCC
This sequence comes from Trichocoleus desertorum ATA4-8-CV12, assembly GCA_019358975.1. NCBI lineage: Bacteria > Bacillati > Cyanobacteriota > Cyanophyceae > Leptolyngbyales > Trichocoleusaceae > Trichocoleus > Trichocoleus desertorum. The sequence goes on along the minus strand of JAHHIL010000011.1, from coordinate 92,091 downwards.
CATAGACCAGTTGTTGTTTGGGAAACTCGTAGAGTAGCAACCTGCCGTAGTTTTCACCGTCTGATCGCGCTGCCAACCAAGCAATTAAATTATTGCGCTGTCGAGGCGTAAAGGGCAGCAATAAAATGAATTCTTCTGCTTCGTTATCTGGCAAGCTTGTGATCAAATAGTACGGCTCAACTAACCGCGGCTCACTGCCGTAAATTTCAGTGGGTACCTGCCACTGGTCTTCCCGATTGTAAAATACCTGCGGATCGGTCATGTGATAAGTCAGCAACCGTTCCGACTGAATGCTAAAAAAGTCTACCGGATAGCGAATATGACTGCGGAGTGCAGTTGGCATAGCGCTAAGTGGCTTAAATAGGCCCGGAAAAATAGCAGCCCAAGTTTTGATAATGGGATCGTTGGGGTTGGCAATGTAAAAATCTACAGAGCCATTGTAGGCATCAACCACCACTTTGACCGAGTTGCGGATGTAATTGAAGGGATGGTCGCCAGGATCTGAGTAGGGGTAGCGATCGCTGGCCGTATAGGCATCTACCACCCAGTACAGGTAATTTTGATCGTTAGAGGTCTCTGAAATAGGCGTGTCTGCCGTGACATCCGCCGTGACATCCGCCGTGACTAAATAAGGTTCACTGTCATAGCGCAGAAACGGGGCGATCGCCCGAATGCGCTGGTTGATGTTGCGACGGAATAGCAACTTGGTTTGGGGCGTAAAGTTGCGGGTCAGCACCATCTGCCAATCGTTGAGGTATTTGGCAAACAGCCACCGCCGCCACGGAGTACCAATCTGGACGCCACCGCGTCCATCATAGGTGTTGTAGACGTTCTCATTACCGCTGGGATAGTCTAGCTCCTTCACTCTGGTATTCGTCATGACATAGGTATTGGCAATCTCCCCGAAGTAGATCCGAGGCTGGCCAATAGGGATACTGTCCCGAATCCCAGCACTAGAGGTAGTCAGCGAACTGGCATCATTATCCGCAGGATTAACTCCAATGTCTCTGACAAAATAGTCGGGCAGTCCTCCTGGGCCTACTCGGTTCACAGGACTGAGCGTAAACCCATAGCCATGTGTGTAAACCAAATGTTCGTTGACCCAAGTCTTCGCTTGCTGGGGCACCGCGCTATAGTCCAATTCCCGCGCCGCAATTAGAACTTGCTGCTTCTCTGTAGCGGGAGGTGAGGGGAGAGGAGTGAGGAGTGAGGGGCGATCGCTGTCAGCGTTCCCTAAGGGTGCAGGAGGGGCAGCAGGAACTCTAGCACCTTCCTCCCTCATCCTTCCTCCTTCCTCCTTCAAAAGCGTGTATCGATCCACATCAGCGTCTGGAAACCTGTAATACAACCGAATCTGTTGTAGCTGCCGATTTGTCTGTAACAGCGGTCTGGTATCCCATAGGCGAATGTTACGAATGGTCAGGTCGTTGGCTAGTAGGCCAGCACGGGTTAGCTCACCCGTAGGTGCAAAAGTTTCTGCATTGATGGCTTGCAAGTCAAAGGCTTGGCGGGTTAGGGCAATGCTGCGCTGAATGTAGGGACGTTCTCGTGCTAGCTCGTTGGGTTGTACTCCAAAGCGTTGCACTGCGGCAGGTAAGACGAGGCCCGCGATCGCCGCTACCCCAACGTAAAAACCCAAGCTATAGAGCCAAGGTGCTGCTTGACTGGCTTGTTTCGATCCTGTGAGAGTGCGCCATAGAAAAAAAATAGCGATCGCGACTGCCAGAATGCTTAAGCCTGTGTTGATGGGCAATTGCACCACGACATCGGTGTAGCTAGCGCCATGCACCACACCCCGCTGGAAGTACAGCAGTTCGTAACGGCTCAACCAATAATTAAACGCGATCGCCAACATCAAGGTGCTACTCAGCCCTTGCAGGTGACGTACTTGCAGAGCCGAAAAGCCTGAGAAATTTCCCTCACTCAAGCTTTCTCCTGAGAGTAGATACATCAGTGCCACTGACACCAAGGCATACAGGGTCAAGCCTGTTAGCCAAAAAGCCAGCAGCTGTTGCACGGGTAGCGCAAAGATATAGAAGCTAATGTCTCGGCCAAACAGAGGGTCAGCACTGTTAAACGGAGTGGGTTGAAAATATTGCAACACTTCTGCCCAATGCCCACTGATCGTGAGGCTAAAAGCCACTGCCAAAACTACCGCGATCGCCCGCAACCAGAACCGAGGTGCGATCGTCAGTGCCAATACTAGTCCGAGCAGAACAGCCAGTTGGGAGGGATTGCTGGGCAACTGTACCAGCAAGGGCCAGACTGCTTGCAGCCGTAGTTGCTGAGGGGATGATGATTCCAAAAAGTTTAAGGGGCCTTGCCAACCCGGAGGTTGCCAGTAGCGCGACGCCACCTGAGCGTAATAGAGCAGCATCACTCCTACGAGGAAATTTAACCCCACTGCCAAGGTTAGCAACCGAGTCAACCCTAAACCACGCGGACGAGCGGCCCAATTGCCCCACAAAATATCCTTAGGGCTGAGGTCTTGTTCTTGGGGCTTCTGATGTTGTAAACGTCGGGCGATCGCAAAATTACCAAACCAAAACGCGATCGTCACTAAACAGGCGATCGTCCAAAGCCCCCCCTTGGTAAAAGCCCGCAGTAGAAACGTAGGCAAATATCCTAGTTCCTGAAACCAAAGAATTTCTCCTCCCAAACGAGCCAGCAAATCGAATGCCAACCACAACCCAATCAGGAAGGCCACAACCCGAAAAATAATTTGAGACCAACGCTTACTCATCAGCCCTTACCCCATTAACCATATAGGGGCAGATTTGTAGTTGACCGCTCCTATCTCAGCGCCGACAACCACAAACCCACCCCTACAACATGCCAGATTATGAGTGATCTGTCCTAGCGAGGCTCATCCTCCCGTTGACATCCTAGCCACCCTTAACCAACTCACTACATCACTTCACCCGATCGCGCTTCTGGATTGAGATTAAACAGCATCTCCAAAGACTGCATGGCTCGGCGTCGGGCCTCAATATCCTGCTGCGCCCGCAGTTGCACCATGGGGTCATGCAGAATCTTATTCACAATCCCTCTAGTCAGCGCCTCAATGATTTCCTGATGCTTCTCCGCAAACTCACTGCCTAAACGAGATAACGCCTTTTCCAGCTCTTGTTCACGAATAGTTTCAATTTTCTCTCGTAGGCAGCTAATCGTGGTGATAGTTTCCAGCGATCGCCACCAGACATCAAACGCATCTAACTCATCTTCAAGCAGGGCTTCCGCTTCCATCGCCATTTGCCGACGGCTTTCTTGATTTTGAGCCACCACTGCTTTCAAGTCATCGACGTTAAACACCTGGACGCAATCCAAGTCATTGACATCAGCATCAACGTTCCGGGGCACCGAAATGTCAATCAACATCAACGGTTGAGTGGGTTCTAGGCAGCTCTCTAGCTTGGCGCGATCCAAGATCGGCTGCGTCGAGGCGGTACTGGTAAACACCAAATCCGAGCAGGTCAGCACTTCCGACATCTCAGACAGTGAGCAAAGCTTGAGTTGCGCTTCCGTAAACTGGCTGGCTAATTCCTCCGCTCGTTCCAAAGAACGATTGAGAATACAAATTTGCACCGCCCCTTTGGAAATCAAGTGCTGCACCAACAGTCGCGCCATCTTGCCTGCGCCGATAATGGCAACTCGACAAGCGGCCAAATTTGGTACTTTAATTTGAGCTAGCTCCACCGCAGCAGAACTAATTGAAACTGCTCCAGTACCAATGCTGGTCTCTGTGCGAACGCGTTTACCCGCAGAGATCGCTTGCTTAAACAGTTGATTGAGAATGCGGCCCACGCCTTTGTACTGCTGACCCAGTTTGTGAGTGTGCTTCACCTGAGCCAGAATTTGCCCTTCACCCAACACCAAGCTATCCAATCCAGCCGCCACGCGCATCAAGTGCATCACTGCGTCTTGGTGTAACAGCACGAACAAGTGGGGGCGCAGTGCCGGAACGGGTAGCTTGCTATGCTCCGATAAAAATTGCGTCACTTCCCGCACCCCGTGCTCGGACTCGGTGGTGACAATGTAAATTTCTAGGCGGTTACAGGTACTGAGGATGGCAGCTTCCTCAATGTGGCTGTAGCTTTGCAAATGAGCGATCGCCGCTTCATGTTGATGTTCTGGAATACTAAGCTTTTCGCGCACTTCAACGGGGGCTGTCTTGTGGCTGAGGCCCACAACGGCAATATTCATCTTCCCTCCCTAAGAGTTGTCGTCTTCCAAGCCAGACGGAGCGATTGATATAGTACTTGCCACCAAGGTTTGAATGGGGGTGTGGGAGCTGTGCCCCCACACAGGGGTGGAACCCCTGCACCCCGCCTTCACCCTAGTAACGATTGCTATAAAAGCGTTTTTGATAACCAGCAGGCGTCTAGCAGTCTCAATCAATGGATCTTTAGAAATCTAAATTAAAACTAAAGGAGTACCCAGATCAGGCAAGTTAGGAAAAGTTCACCTAGCTGGAGACCCAAAGTTATAAGCATGAAAAAGCGATCGTTGATATAGATCGCTTCACCTTTAGTGTGGCACTTCTACGTTTTTAATGCTGTCCCAGGCTTAAAGTTCAGCAGGGGCATAGCAATGCCGTACCCCTACTTCAAAGCTCGCCGTTAGCAACTAGGAAATCGCAAATTAACGCAATTGCAAGGTTTTGCTTTGCCCATCGAGCAGGTGAATGGTATCTACGAAGCGAGCGGTTTTTGACTGGTTGGAAATGACCAGGGATTGAGTCCGGGCACCACCACCGAAGAAGCGCACTCCTTCCATTAAGGTGCCAGGGGTGATACCGCAAGCTGCGAACAGGACGGTTTCACCAGACGCTAGCTCATTGTCGTTGTAGATGCGATCGGGGTCATCAACGCCCATTTCTTTCAAACGAGCGATGTTGGCTTCCCGGTTCCAGTTGCTGCTTTCGGGAGTGTTTACATCTGCGGGGTCATAGATCAGTTGGCCTTGGAAGTGACCACCTAAGCAACGCATTGCAGCAGCGGAGATCACACCTTCAGGAGCTGCGCCAATACCCATGAGGGCGTGGATGTTGGTGCCTGTAAAAGCACAACAAATGGCAGCAGACACGTCACCATCGCTGATGAGGCGTACTCTGGCTCCAGCTTGGCGAATTTCTTGAATCAAGTCCTTATGACGAGGACGATCCATGACGACAACCACCAATTCTTCAACAGAGCGGTTTAAGCACTCGGATAGAATCTTGAGGTTTTCGGTCGCAGACTTGCGAATGTCTACTTTGCCCTTGGCTGCTGCTGGAGCTGCCAATTTCTTCATGTAGAAGTCGGGAGCTGCAAACAAACCGCCCTTTTCAGAAATAGCCAAGACGGCCATGGAGCCGTTTTGACCATAAGCGACGAGGTTGGTGCCTTCGCAGGGGTCAACCGCAATGTCAATTTCGATCAGCTCGTCTGGGTTGCAGTATTCTTTAGCATCCTCGCGGGTGCAAATTCCCACTTCTTCCCCGATGTAGAGCATGGGGGCGTCATCGCGCTCCCCTTCTCCGATCACGATACGGCCTCGCATGTAAATTTTGTTCATTCGCTCCCGCATTGCTTCTACAGCAACTTGGTCAGCGATGTTCTTTTCGCCCTTGCCCATCCAGCGAGCAGAGGCGATCGCGGCCTGCTCCACCACTTCAATAATCTCAAGACCGAGCGTGTTTTCCACGAGGTGTTTCCTCCAAACTGCTGATTTTGCGTCGTTTTAACTAGCAATTTCAGTTCTCAATCCTACCAAAGTGCGGGTATACCCTTGACATAAAGATTCTGAGTTGATCTCGAAGAATGGCAATTTGGGCACGTCAGAACTGAAGAAAGTCCTTGTAAATTGCTTTCGGCAACCTGGATTAGGCAAGGCTACGGTGGAGATGGACGCTCGGCTCCAAGCGTGATGTAGCCATTTTTGAGGGGTGGGCTAGAGTAGGCGTTATCTCTCTCTGGCGATCGCTGGGAAGTTTTTTTACTTTGGAGCATTGTGATGAATCAAGTGGCTTGGTTCCTGGTGGCTTGGGTCGGTGGCAGTTTGGCGATTCTGGGTAGCTTGATGACACTGGGTAGCCTGTTGTTGTGGTTGGTGCCTCGCTCAGGTAGCAAAGCTGCCAAAACTGATGGGGAGCGATCGCGAGCGGGTTTAGACTGGCAAAACCATGTGAAGTTGATGGCGGTTTCGCTGGGGTTGGCGATCGCAGGTTTTACTCTTTTGGTAGTTTTTCCCTTACCACGCCACTAAGACTTTAGGGAGTTAGATGCGGAGTAATGTATGGCTGTGCGGCTCTCGGTGCGGAATAGTATGCTTAGTATTAACGGCTCATTTCAGCTAGCGGATTTATTAGTCTGAGAAAACATGCTCGAATTTCTCAATCGGTTTTTAGGTCGTCACCCTGAGCAAGTTAAGGCTCATGTGGAGATTTATACGTGGCAAACTTGTCCTTACTGCATTCGGGCGAAGGTGTTGTTGCAGTGGAAAGGGGTGAAGTTTACTGAGTACAAGATCGATGGTGATGGTGCGGCTAGGGTCAAAATGGGAGAGCGGGCGAATGGTCGCCGGACGGTGCCGCAAATTTTTATCAATAATGAACATGTGGGCGGCTGTGATGATCTGTATGCCTTGGATCGTCAGGGGCAGTTAGACCCGCTTTTGGTGCAGTCTGCTGTTGAAGTTTGATGGCTGGCATTCGTTGCTTGAAATCCGAGCCTTGGGGGCACTCGCCCCCAAACCCCCGCTGAGGGACGGTTGCGTCCCCCAGACCCCCTCCAAACGAGTCTGACTGTGCATGTTTCGGGTTTCGGTTGGTGTTGGTAGTTGGCTCCTCACTCTTCTTTCATCCCTCATCCCTCATCCCTCACTCCTCACCCCTTCCTCCTTGCAACTCCCTCCTCCCGCACTCTCTCACCCCGGATACCTAGTTCACTACCGCTGGATGGCTCGATCGCTGGAGTTGGCTGAAGCGGCTGGTGTGGCAGGGGAGGTGCCTGTGGGAGCGGTGATTGTGGGACCGCAGGGGGAGGTGGTTGCGGAGGCGCAAAATCGGCGGGAGCGCGATCGCGACCCTACGGCTCATGCGGAGGTATTGGCTTTGCGGGCGGCGGGGCAGGTGCTACAAAATTGGCATTTGAATGAATGCACGCTGTATGTGACGCTGGAGCCTTGCCCGATGTGTGCGGGGGCAATTGTGCAGGCGCGTTTGGGGTTGTTGGTGTATGGAGCGGACGATCCAAAAACTGGTGCGGTTCGGATGGTGATGAATCTACCGGATAGTGCTTGTTCGTTTCACCAGCTCAAGGTTTTGGGTGGCATCTTGGAAACGCCTTGTCGGCAGCAGTTGCAGGATTGGTTTGCCCAACGGCGGCGATCGCGGCACCCCTAGCTCGGCTTCTACCTCATGACAGCGGCAGAAGTGTCCTTGTGGCAGAAGACAAGTGAAATAAAAGCCTTTAGCTTAAGTTCAAGCAGGCATTGAAAAGCTTGGTTCTTGCGTTTATTGTCTCCCGCTGTCACATATGATCTCGTTTGACTCCATGATTTCGCTCAACTCCTTTCGCCGTGACTCTAGCGATACTCCTCCAGCACCGAATCAGGACATGGGGATAACCACTCACGCAAGTTCCTCCACGCCGCCCAATAAACCTGCAACGAGTATTTCTCGCTTTTCCCCGTGGCTCATGCCTTGGGTTTATCCGCTGGGTCGCCATGTGGTTTTGCCTGCTTACTTTAGGCGGATTGAGGTCAGTGGTCGGGAAAATTTGCCCGCTGAGGGGCCAGTGGTTCTAGCGCCGACCCATCGTTCTCGTTGGGATGCGTTGCTGGTGCCTTATGCAGCAGGCCGAGACATTACGGGGCACGACTTAAGGTTTATGGTTTCGGCGGATGAGGTGAAGGGGCTGCAAGGCTGGTTTATTCGTCGCCTAGGAGGGTTTCCGATTGACCCGAAGCGTCCGGCGATCGCGAGTCTACGACATGGAGTGGAGTTGCTGGAAAACCGCGAATCTTTGGTGATCTTCCCGGAAGGAGGGATTTTTCGCGATCGCCAAGTACATCCTTTGAAGCCTGGATTGGCTCGCTTAGCGCTACAAGCAGAAGCTAACCAGCCTGGTTTGGACGTCAAAATTGTGCCGATTAGTTTGCATTACAGCCAAGCTGTGCCCGGATGGGGATCTGAGGTTAGGATTCGCATTGGGGAGCCGCTGAAGGCTTCAACCTATAACTTAGAGCAACCCAAGGCCAGCGCTAAAACCTTGACTGCTGACCTAGAAGCCTCACTACAAGAGTTGAGCTGCCAACTTTCATCGGCTAGCCCTAATTCGGAATTAGACGCCGAGCGTTAGTTGCCAACTTTTGAGGGTGCCTGTATCCATCAGAGCGCGATCGATGATCCAGAGCTGCCAGCGTCCGGCGGCAGACTGATTGAGTAATTTGCGGAGCAGTGGGGTATTTTGCAACGAATAACTCGCTTGCAATTGGGTTTGACGACCGAGAGTGCGACCCTGGAGCAACACTGTTTGGCCTCTAGGGGCAATCAAGCTAATCTCCAAGTCACCCAAGAAACTGTGCTCTAGATTCACCGTTACTTGCATATCTCGCACAAGGTTGGAGTCGTTGATTTGGATAGCGCTTCTGATGCCATTCAAATCGTAGTCCGGAATCGCCACAGCACTATCATTGCGTCCCTGAATTCGCTGAGAACTGCTTAAAGGTGCTGCCATTTGGCGCTGAGCCGCCTGAACTGCTCTAAACGCGTTGACTTTGCCGAAGCCGAACCAATCAGAGCGGCCATTCGCTTCATAAGTGCCTTTGCGGAACCCAAATTGTGGATCGGGATCGGGGTCAACAATTTTGTCTGCGGTTTGTTGCAAAATCTGGCGCACTTCTTGAGCTGTAAGGTCAGGGTTGGTAGAAAGAACTAAGGCTGCAACTCCCGCCACAGTGGGGCAAGCGCTAGAAGTGCCGCCGAAATCTCCGGTAAAGTCTCCAGGGTCATAGCCCGCTGCCCCTAGCTGATCGGCTGTGAACACGCTTTTTCCTGGGAGAAATACCCTAACTTCTGGGGGCGTGCTGACGAATCCAGTTTCTTGCAACCACATTCCCGGTGGGGCGTTGTTGCTAGGCGCACACACTGAGATGGTTGTGCCCCAGTTACTATAGGCAGCTTTTTTGTTCAAGCTGGTGCAGGCGGAGACTGCGATTACGTCAGGATGAATTGCAAACCCAGTTAACCAAGTCGTGGGGCCGCGCAGCACATTGTTGGGCCAGCCTTGTTCGTTGATGGCACCATTGACGGGACGGTTGGCATTACCAGCGGCAAAGGCAATCACACAGCCTTTCCCATTGCGTCCATCCTTAGCGGCGCGGGTTAGGGCAGCGCTTTGACGGAGTGATAAGGGAAAGTAAACGGCGCTCGGTCCCCAACTACAAGAGATAACGGCGGCTCCGTTGGCTACTGCCCAATCGAAGATTTGTTCGATGGTGTCATCATCTAGAAAACCTGTCGTACGGATGGGCATTAAGGCGCATCCAGGAGCCACGCCGACAATACCGACTCCATTTTCCTCCGCTACGGCTACGCCAGCACAAGCAGTACCGTGGCTGGCTTCTGTATCGTCAGGCAGGGGCAAGAGATCTTGGTCTCTCAAGTCTCTAGGGGCAACAATCTTGCCTTGGCCCTGAAAGTCAGGGTGGTTGAGATCAAAAGAATCATCGACGACTGCCACGACGATCGAACGGCTACCTCTGGTAATGTCCCAAGCTTTTTCGGCGGAAATATGGGAACTTGCGGCTAGATCTGGGCCGCCATTGTGGTTGAGATACCACTGTTTGGCATAAAGCGGGTCATTGGGGCGATACAAAGGCTGGGTTCTGACCACGATATTGGGTTCAGCCATTAATACCTCCGATCGCCGAGTCAGCTGATTGGCAATCTTGACCGGATTGGCTGTCGCTTGAGCAGTGACTTGAAATACAAAAGTGTTAGGCACTCCCACGACAGGTTTCACTTCTCGTAAACCTAGCTCAGTAGCGATCGCGGCTTTCGTGGCCTGGTCTACCTGAGGTGCAAACTGAATCGTAATTGTGTCAGTCAGATAAATTAGCGTGCCAGGGTTATCTTTGACTCGGTAAACATGGCTGGCAAAGTCCACCCCACTGCTCGATCGCGCCGCTTGCATTACTTGGTCCCGCTGGGCTGGATCGACAATAAATTCGGCTGACTGAGCGGGGGGCACGCTCCGATGTAGCTCGGCTGGAATCTGCTCCGCTAAGTTCTCCACCGTCGCTTGAGAAGAGGGATGAACCGTGAAGCGATCGCTGACCTTTTCTAGCAGTAACTCTTCGCCCCCTCTCTGCAAAATAATACCTGTACTGCTCTCAGGCACTCCTGAACCTGGAGTTGAGCTGGGCAGATTTGCATCATGGGTCATGAAACTGGCTCCTTGAGCTGCACTTGCTAACAAGCATTAGGGCATAGATCTAGCCTCACCTCCCAACTTCAAAGGGGTGATTTCATGTTTTGTCCAGCACCCCACTCCGCCTTCGCTAGGGAACTCAAGCTCAAAAATCCTAGTCTTCCTTATTCAAACTTAGGAGTATTCCATCTAGGGCTATTCAGCTGTGCAGAGGCTTTGGTAGTTACTTAAACCTACCGAGGACTGCCAATGGTAAGATACCCGAAGTTTGAATCTGTCCTGTTTGTTGCAAATTCGCAAAGTTACTCCATGATCTCCTCTGGCTCTGTTCGCTTCCTTCGCTTGACAGGCTTAGTTTCTCTGCAACTTGCCGTAGCTTTAACCCTGCTCCGTCCGCTAGCTGCTCAGGCTCAGGTTCCTTCTCTACCCCCGTCTGGTGGCCAAGCGCAACCCCTTGACCCCAACGACCCTAACAATATACGCCCCTTAAGCCAAGCTGCGGGTTTGATGAGCATGCAAGGTGGCCAGCGCTTAATGGACGACGCGAGTAACGCTGTCTCCGCTCAAAACTATTCTCTAGCGACTCAGAAGCTGCAAGAAGCGCGTCAAGTTTTCAATCAGCTTTCCAACTTTTATCAGGACTTGGCTTCTAGTTTCTCCGGTATTGACAACCGTGTGGCCGATAGCCAACGTCGCAAAGCGTTAGATGCCGCTCAGATGCGAGATCAAGCGACTTATCAGTTGGCTTTGGTGCACCGGGCCCAAAATCAGCCAGAACTAGCTGTGCCTTTATTGGTGCAAATTATTCGCAGTCAACAGCCAACGCGCGATTTAGGTAAAAAATCTTATCAGCAACTGTTTGAACTAGGCTTTGTAGATGCTCAGTTCCCTCGCTCTGGTGGCGAGCAGCAATCTTCTACGCCTGCAACCTCTGCGCCTGCAACCTCTGTGCCTACAACTCCTCGTTAAGTTTAGGCCAGCATCTACCATAACTGGCGCTTAAAGAGCTAGATCAGCTTGGGCTGCCCTGACTGCTAGGTTCCAGCTAAAGCTAGACTAGATCAAGATTGGAGAACATGCAGAGGAGTATGAATGATTAGCCGAGATCAAGTCGAAACGATGATCAAAGCAGCCTTGCCCGATGCGCAGGTCGAAATCCAAGACTTGACGGGTGGTGGTGACCATTACCAAGCCACGATCGTTTCATCTCAGTTTGAAGGCAAGAGCTTGGTTCAACAGCATCAGTTGGTGTATGGCGCTCTGAGAGACGCAATGTCTACAGAAGCGATTCATGCGCTGTCTCTAAAAACATTCACTCCCCAAACTTGGGCTGTTTCAGGTCAAGTTTGACGAGTCGTTGCAGACGCTGAAGTAATCTCGTTAGCACCGAATGTCCAACCAATCTCTCAGAACTCTGATCCGAGGGGCAGTCGTCCTGGAAAACCAGCCAGTACACTAGATCTTATAGAGGACATCGCCAAGATTTTTAGGAACCGCTATGACTCCAGAATTGCAAGAACAAATTAACGCTTTGCTCAAACAGCACAAGATTGTGGTGTTTATGAAGGGTTCAAAGCTTATGCCCCAGTGTGGTTTTTCCAACAACGTAGTTCAGATCTTGAACTCGATGGGTGTACCTTACGAAACCGTTGATATTCTAGAAAACTCCGAAATTCGGCAAGGCATTAAAGAGTACTCCAACTGGCCCACTATTCCCCAGGTTTACATCAATGGTGAGTTTGTGGGTGGATCGGACATTCTGATTGAGCTTTACCAGAAAGGCGAACTTCAACAGATGGTGGAAGTTGCTTTAGCTTCTTAGAACATTGAGCGGTCAAGTTAGCTTGTCATTTCAGCGATCTAACGGTTGCTCTGACAGGAAGCACAAGTTACGTAGGGGCAGTTGAAAGGCTGCCCATTTTGGTTTTTTATCTTTATTTAGTAATAGTCTGTCTGTGATTGTAGGCTCTCAAAATTCGAAGAGTCGTACAGGTAACGAGTAATTTCTTCTTCTAAACGGTGGATTTGGTAGGGCTCGATTGTATTAGCGTGTCGGAGAGCGGCTAGATAGCCATCGACGTAGAGACGCAAATCATCGAAGCGATAGCCCCGGTTCCAAAGTTCGCCAAGGGCATCGGAGAGTTTTTGATAGTAGCGGATGGTCTGAGTATCTTGAAGCATAGTTGTTAAGGTTAGGTCGTTAATTTGCGGAAATAGTATGGACATGTAGATTAGGCTGCTTTGGTTGAGGCGATCGCAATGCCGCTCTCGGGTTGGGCCTAATTGACTCACTACTACAAGCGCTGTTGGTAATACTTCACCACCTTCAACGAGTAAACCCCGGTTAGTGTTAAGAATTCCGTTACTACGGGTGAGCTGAGAATCGAGGGATGTTGATATTCATATTCTACCCTTAACCTGTAGCTGTCCTATGGGCCAGAAGTCATAGCCTCAGGGACAGATACTATAATTTCTTCGTTCAGCAGCCATGAGGGGAGTAGCAGGGGTTACAAACCCATGACAAATGCTCTGTTAAGTTGGAGGACAATCACTCAAAGGAAAGTACGCCTCCGTGGGAGCTGTCTGTGTTCAAATAGTGGAAGGAAACCCTCACCTGCGATCGCTGCTCGGTTGGCATCTGCAGCAAGCAGGTTACTGGGTTCATCAATCAGCCGATATCCACCAAGCTAGAGAGGTGTTCCAAAGTCGCCAACCCACCTTAGTTATCCTTGACTCTGACCTGTCCGGTGGAGATGGATTAGAGTTCTGTCGCTGGTTGCAGCAACAGCAGCAGTCAATGATTTTGATGCTATCGGCTCGCAATACTGAAGCAGATATTGTAGAAGGGCTAAAAGCGGGGGCTGATGATTATCTCACTAAGCCTTTTGGGATGCAGGAGTTCCAAGCTAGAGTAGAAGCCCTGACTCGACGCACTCGTTCAGTGGTTGCCCCTCTACAGTTGGAGTATGGAGATCTCACGATTGACTTAGTCCAACGCCGAGCCCGCTTTCAAGGTGAGTTTATTGATCTGACCCCGCAAGAGTTTAGTTTGCTATACATTCTGGCTCAAGCGGGCGGTTCTCCCTTAAGCCGCTCCGAGTTGTTACGTCGAGCTTGGCCCGATGAAATCGATAACCCTAGAACCGTCGATACTCATGTTCTGTCCTTGCGCAAGAAAATTGAGCTAGATCCTCGCCAACCCAGCTTAATTCAAACGGTTCGCAACGTTGGTTATCGATTTAATTTAGAGGTTTTGACGCCTGTCTCTCCGCTAGGGTCGGAGCGTTCACCTGCAAGACCAGGGGTTTTGCCTGCGCCTGCTGCTTCCCGCATGGCTACTAGTGATGGTCGCCATTTTTAACGCTTGCTCACATCCACTCTTGAGCGGCTGCGGTTTCTACTTGAATTAAGGTGTGGCGTAGGTCGGCCCAGTCTATGGCTTGGCTTGGCAAGTTTTTGAGGAGTTGGCCTTGCTGTAAATACAGGAGGCGGGTACAAAACTGTTGAGCCAAATCGAGTTGATGATTGACCATTAAGAGGGTGATTTGGCCACTTTCTGCCACCTCGGTTAAAACTTTGAGCACATGCGCGGCTCGCCCTGCATCTAGCGCTGATGTGGGTTCATCGAGGAGCAGAATCTTGGGTTGCAGCATCAAGGCTCGTGCGATCGCGACTACTTGCCGTTGACCGACCGAAAGTTGCACCTCGGTGCGGTCTAGCCAATCGGAGGGAATGTTCAGTTGTTCTAGCCAGTACTGCAAACGTTGGGTAATGGTGGTGCGAGGGAGGTCTTGCAGTGTCAAGGGATAGGTTAGCGCCGCTTCCACGGTCATGCCCAAAAGTTTGGATTCTTGAGGCACTAAAACAATTTGCCGCCGCAACTGAATGACTGGAATTTGCTGAATTTCTTGGTTGTCTAGATAGATGGCTCCCTGCGTGGGTTCGATCAGGCGATTGAGCAATCGCAGCAGGGAGGTTTTGCCTGCCCCGGATGGCCCTACCAGGACAATGCGATCGCCCTGAAACACTTCAAAAGAGATGTTTTGCAGCAGATAGTGGGCTCCAACTGAAGCGGCTAAATTAACCTGCTGCAAATGCATTTGGGCAGTTTGTTCCATTGGCAGGGTACTATCTTGGCGTCCACAGACCGTCAACTTAGTTTAAGGGAGAGGGGTATCCCTGTGTCCAGACTGTCCAAATCGTCCAACTGTCTACTGCTAATAACATGAGCGTCAACCCTAACAAAATCAAGTACATCCAGGGTTGGGCTAGAGGCCGTACATCGGTTGTATCAATGCCTGTTTGTTGTTGCACTTGTTGCACTAACTTGGCAAATCCAGAGACGCGCATGGGCAGCAAATAAGCTTTTCCAGCTTTACTTAAGAAGTAGTAAACTAAGCCTCCTTGCCCAGTGGAGCGTGGCTTCAAAGCTTGAACTTCTTTCCACGGCAGTACCCAGCCTCGACGTAACCATCCAGGCACCCAACGTGGGTAGGTCACTTGAATTCCCTCTCGGTTTAATACCACCTGCTCACTCAAGGCGGCGTAAAGGGCGATTGCGCCAAGGGTAATGCCCACCCAAAGCCAGCTAGGAGGTACGGGAGCACTGGTCACTTGAGTCAAAAAAGGCAACGGTACCGTTAAAGCTGCGTAGAGTCCTAGGAGGGTCAGACGGATCAAGGGTGAGATGCCAAAGCTAGCTAGCTCTAGGGACTGGCTTGAGGTTATGGGCGATGACGCTACAGGAGGGGAGGTTAAATCAAGAGGAGTAGGGGACTCTGAAGACACAGTTTAATCTCGCGATCGCGCTGAAGAATACTCTTTTTCCACTGTAGGCTAACTCTTGCTGTTGCGCCGCTCTAGGGGCAGAACATGCCAACCTTATGAAAGTTCAAAAGCAAAGTTCAAAAGCTGCCTCATCCCCAAATGTAATGCGAGTTGTTACAGCACAGCCGCAATCACACGGAGGAGGCTCAAGAGTAGCCTAAGATACAAATCGATTTTTACGGATGTGCTGTAACTGCCTACAGCGTTAGATAGGACTACGAGGTGATGTCCTATGTCTAACTCTGTAACCGTTCCTGTAATTGTTCGTGCTCCGAAGCGGATTGACTGCTGCACTGCTACGTTTTTGGCCCAAGATCTGGAAGCAAAGATTCAAGCAGGTGGAGGCGTTGTGCTTGATTTGAGTGCAACTCAGTTTGTTGATCCAGACGGAACTAAGGTGATCCTAGAGGGTCTCATGAAGTCTCGCCAACGAGGGGCTAAGTTCGCTCTGCAAGGCGTGAAGCCACAGGTTAAAGTAATTTTAGAGATTTCCGGAATTTTGCAACACTTCAAACAGAAGTGATGGCTTCTGGAAGTGATGGCTTCTGGACAAGTAACTTCGAGCAAGCAACTCTAACCCATTAAGCGGCAACTGCATCCCAATTCTGGATTACGCAGAAGCCTACTTTTTCTTGACTGAGCAAGCGCTGAATTCGATGCATGGGCATAGCAGCGATCGCATAATCTTGTTTAGCAGCCTTGCGTACTTCTGTCACTCGCTGACGATAGCGAATTACATCTGCTTGGCTTAAAAACACTAAAGCGTAACGTCCTTGCTGAGATGCTTCTAGTAGAGGCATTCCATTTGGATCGATGACCACGAACCCACGAGAGACAGGACGGTAAGACATAGCTGAAAATTTAGAGCAGCGTACCAGTAGATATTCAGCATATTTACTGAAGATTCCGTAAATAGCATTCCCCCAAGCGGGGGATTTTTACGGAAGTTATGCCTGTAACACTCTATCTCTTAAGGTTGGTGCTTTTTTCTGGGTTCTAGCTAGGGTAAATATTTTTGTACTACGTCCCAGCCTGTGACCGAAACCCAAATAAACCCTAAGAACAGAATTAGGTTGGTGCTGATGTGCAGCGATCGCGCCCAACTACGTTCAGGGTTGATTTGGGTGGCACTCCAGAAAGAAATCGCAACTAAAGCCACCACGATTAAGCCAGCAGGCAAATGAATGGAATGGCCCAAGGAGCCATAATGTCCTACAGTTCCTACTAAGCCAATTCCTAGCAACAGCAGCACTAGCAAACCAAGAATTCTACCAAGGGTGTAGTGCAGCGATCGCAACCAGTTTGGATGAGGTTGGCCAGTGGATCGAACTTGAGACATCCAGACGCCAGTCATGGCTAAAAGCACGTAGGCCAAAAGCGAGAAGCCCATTGACCAGGCAGCAATTCTCCAAAGCCAGAGAAACGAGGGTAGATTCAAAACTATTTACAGACTGATGACTTTCGTCTTCCTATTATCATCATTTCAGCGAAATTAACCTATGTATTAAGTGGGACTTCCACAGATTGGAAACCCTAAAGTTTCTCATTCAGCTTGTCTCATTCAGCTTGTTTTATCTGCAATCACTCCTCAGGCTGAATTCACGTCAAGCTGTAGCCGCCAAAGATTCTGTGACGCTGAGCCCTTCATTTTTCTCTTCTTTACGCTGCTCACCCACTGCATCAATGCTTGGATATACCTCAGCTTCAATCCAAAGTTGGACACAGGGGATCTTGTCCGATAATATAGCACTTGCCATCATGCCTGTATGAATCTCTAATTGAGCCTCTGGGAGTGCTTCAAACAGTAGCCGTTGGCCTGGAAACACGACCCGCTCAAAATACCAATTCGCTATATTCGTAATCCGAGCAATCTGAATTTGGCTAGTGGCGTTAACATAGCAGCAAAAAATCCGATTGGGCTGGTCAGATGGGACTGGATCAAGGAGTTGAGCCATAACTTTGAGGAGCTTAACGCTTTAGGTAGACTTATATTCGGAACACTATCACTCTCGATCCCCGGTAGCTGTAAACATGACTACCATCTAGTTTCTTGATCCCATGTCTATGTCAATATCTCTATCGAGAGAGAGATATATCGGATTGGAAAGCTGCTGATTGGGGTGCCTACTGAATTATTGAACTGACCAGAATTCACAAAGAATTCACGAACTTTTTACAAAGCTACAGATACAAAATTACAAACGCATTTAGGAGGCTCTATTCCAGAGCCAGGTGCTCAGCTTTTTTAAGTGGGAGCGAAAAATCACCATGCCAACTAGGAATGCCAATGGTATCGTAAAGTTATATAAAACAATTTTCAGAATTGATGTAAACATGCCGATGTGGTTGAGTTTGTCTTTAAAGATTTGAACCCAGAACTGCCAGTGACACGTAGGCAACCTCATTTGCCTCGACTGGTTCTAGGTGGCTTAACCGCTCATCCCACCCTGAAAATTCTTCTCTAAGCTTGATTGTGAGACTCAAAAATTCTTAACACCACACCGTGATGCACCATCGAGTTCTCTACGTTCGCCTTCCTTGCAATCCGATCTTCCCTCTAGGAGTTGTCTATCTAGCCGATCATTTGCATAAGCTGTTTCCCAAATTAGAACAACGGATTTTTGATTTGGGAACGGTGCCGCCGCTAGATTTTGCTTCCGCTCTAGATGCTTGTGTAGATCAGTTTCGACCGACGTTGCTAGTTTTTTCGTGGCGAGACATTCAGATCTACGCGCCTGTTGGAGGTCGGGGCGGCAATCCCTTGCAATATGCCTTTGAGTTTTTCTACGCTCGCAACCCTTTTGTGAAGCTGCGGGGGGCTTTGGGCGGTTTCCGAGTTACCAGTGCCTACTATGCAGAACTTTGGCGTAATTTGGGCTTGATTAAGCGTGGTTTGAAGCGATCGCAAAAATATCACCCGGAAGCTCGCCTAGTGGTGGGTGGGGGAGCGGTTAGCGTCTTTTATGAGCAGTTAGGCAAGAAGTTGCCCGCAGGCACGATTGTGTCTGTTGGGGAAGGTGAAACGCTGCTGGAGAAGCTGCTTCGAGGCCAAGACTTTCGAGATGAGCGCTGTTATGTGGTGGGAGAAGCCAAACCGCGCGATCGCTTGATTCATGAGTGGCCCACGCCAATCCAGAAAACGGCCTGCAACTACGACTACATCAACAGCATCTGGCCTGAGTTTGAATACTACTTCCAAGAGAGCGACTTCTATGTAGGGGTGCAAACCAAGCGGGGATGCCCTCATAACTGCTGCTACTGCGTCTATACAGTGGTGGAAGGAAAGCAAGTCCGGGTGAATCCAGCCGACGAGGTGGTGGCTGAAATGCGGCAACTCTACGATCGCGGCATTCGCAACTTTTGGTTTACCGACGCCCAGTTTATTCCCGCCCGCAAGTACATTGATGACGCGATCGAACTACTGCAAAAAATTGTTGATTCGGGCATGCAAGACGTTCACTGGGCTGCTTACATCCGAGCGGATAACCTGACTCCGCAGCTCTGCGACCTGATGGTCAAAACTGGCATGAACTACTTTGAGATCGGCATTACCAGTGGTTCTCAGGAGCTAGTTCGTAAAATGCGGATGGGCTACAACTTGCGCACAGTACTGCAAAACTGCCGTGACCTCAAGGCGGCGGGCTTTAACGATGTCGTTTCTGTGAACTATTCGTTTAATGTGATTGACGAGCGACCCGAAACGATTCGGCAAACGATCGCCTATCACCGGGAATTGGAGAGTATCTTCGGTGCAGATAAGGTAGAGCCTGCCATCTTCTTTATTGGCTTGCAACCCCATACTCATCTAGAAGAATACGCTCTAGATAAAGGAATTTTGCAGGCTGGTTACGACCCCATGAGCTTGATGCCTTGGACTGCCAAGAAACTGCTGTGGAATCCAGAACCTATGGGTTCGTTCTTTGGTGAGGTTTGTTTGCAAGCCTGGAAGCAAAATCCCAATGATTTTGGCCGTGAAGTGATGAATATCCTCGAAGGTAAGCTAGGCCGAGCTGACTTAGAGGAAGCTTTGACGGCTCCGATCGCCCCGACGGAGAAACAACTGGTGACTTCTGCCTCATAGCGTCTATCACAATTGAGCGCTAAAGAAGTAGTTTTACTTATGACTGAGGCGCATTTACCACCGTACGCTTGAACTACGCATTCCTAGTGATATTTCAATCATGTTAGAAGGTTCTATTCTGCAAAAGCTAGAGGCGGCTCATCAAACAGGTGAGACAGGCAAGCGCCCCCTTAGCTTTGGGGTTTATTACAAAAACACTTTAGTTGCTTTGTGTCACGCCTTGGAGGACTGCATTCTCAGTTGTAGCAGTCCACCTTTGGTGATTACTGCCTTTCAGCGGGGTAAATGGTATTTGCAGGAAGCGGATCGTTATGGCGATCTAGCGGCGCGATCGCGGCAAGTCGTAATTATGGCTGCGCCTGACTCAGGCTTTACTGAACACCCCACTAGCCAACGTGAGAATGTAGCGATAGTCGGTCTGGAGCCAGCAGACCCAGTCGCTCAAGAGTGGCACCTGATCATTCTCTCACCCACCTACACGGCGATGGTGTTGTGCCAAGAGCTATCTGCGGCTGACTACGGCCCTGGGGGTTTACCTACAGAAGACCGCGAGCGTAAGTTCTATGGCTTCTGGACGTTTGAACCGAACTTGGTACAAGAAACTGTCGAGTTAGCGATCGCTCATCTCGCTCCTTACAATCCAGAGCTGCAAAAAAACCTCCAAGCTCAAGCCGCTGCGATCGCTAACGAAGCGACCCAGGCTGAATCAGACGATCTTTGTGCAGTGGTCTCACGGGTGGTTGATTACCTCAAAGCCAGTCAGCAAGATATAGGACAACTCCCCTTTACCGAAGCTCTACATCCCGATGTTTTAGATCACAACTTGATTTCGAATGAGCTGCAAGCATTTCTGCGAATTGCTCAACTCAGTGACCTGACTGATATTAAAAATCCGATGGCAGCGGCTGAAGTAGCGGCCTTGGCCGAGATGATGGGCCAACTCCTGGATCTACCTGCGTGGCAACTGCACCGTCTCCGTTTAGCTGGTATGCTGCACCGCATTGCTCCCATGCAGGAAGTAGAGACCTTATCTGGAGGACATGCTCTCCAAGCTCAAGAGGAAGCGCCCAGTTGTCCGCTGAGTTGTCCCCTAGTGCCGGGTGCCCAAGTTCTCAGAACTCTGCCTCGTCTCAGTGCGATCGCCACGATTATCAATCACCAAACCGAGTGGTGGAATGGCTCTGGTCATCCAGCTGGCTTGGCGGGTGATGAGATTCCCCTGGAATCCCGGATTTTAGGGCTGGTAGAGAACTTTCAACGGCGAGTCGCTGAGTTGCGGCTAGTGAATGCTCAGGGTGAGGCTCAGGGCGATCGCACGCTCAATTTAGAAGCAGTGCTATCGCAAGTTTTAGCTGAATGCCAAGCTCATCAAGGTACTCGTTGGGACCCCAAGCTGGTAGATGTTCTCGCTTTGATGGTGTGTGGGCTACAACAAGGTCTCAGCTTACCCCTCACCCCTCATCGCGTTACCTCTGGGATGTGGTTACTGGATGCTCGATTAGAAGAAGTAGCCTATCCTCTTTTCAGCAGCACTGAAAATTCCGAGAAGACGGCAGCTGTAGGAGGTACTCATGGACATTGAGGCAATTCGCTCTGGGCAGTTGAAGCAGTTGGCGGGAGTCCATCTCGAAGATGAAGACCTCTCCAACCTGGATCTAAGCGGTGTCAACTTAGCGGGTGCATCCCTAGTAGGGGTTAACTTCAACCGTACTAAGCTGGCAAGAGCTCGTTTAGATGGTGCCAACTTAATTGGAGCGCAATTGGTAGGGGCAGATTTGCGGACTAATCTGCTAGGGGCCAATCTCATGCAGGCGGATCTCACAGGCGCAGACCTACGAGGCAGCAATCTGCGAGGCGCTAACTTAATGCGGGCTAAGCTTACTCAGACCATCTTCACGGGCGCTTTTTTGAGCGGTGCCAACTTAGTTGGCGTGAATTTGCAAGGAGTGGATCTGCGGAGCGCCGATTTGAGAGGCACTAACCTGAGTGGAGCAAACCTACAAGGCGCTAACCTGAGTCAAGCCGATTTACAAGGAGCTTTACTGAGTGAAGCGAATTTAGAAGAAGCCGACTTGCAAGGCGCAAATTTGGCAGGAGCTAACTTAAGTGGGGCTAATTTGCTCTGTGCTGAACTTAAAGATGCCAATTTGAATGGTGTGAATTTGGCGGGCACTTGCTTATTGGGAACTGCTTTGGATGCCCTGTCACCTGCTGCTCAGACCCGATAGAATCTGATAGAAATTGAGGCTGGAGCTGATTGGTACTATTTGGCGATCGCTTGCCGTTTTCTAGCTGCTAGATTCATGCCTAGAGCAATCAAGCTCAAGCACAAAATTCCTACAGTTCCAGCCAAGGGGTTGCCATCAATTCCTGTTACCCACTCTGGTACATGACCGGAATAACGCATCAGTTGCCCAACATTGATGATGTAGTAACCCCAAACTAGTCCTGCATGCAAGCCAATCGGCAACCCTAGCTGCCCTTGAGAACGTGGTCGGACTCGATTAGATGTTTCACTGACTGTCGTTTGAGTTACTTGCTTCGCCCAACCCAAGGCTAATCCCAGCACCACCAAAGCTGGAAAATTTGTCCAAGTGCGGCGAATTTCCGCGATCGGTTTGATGAAGTGAACCAACGCAAACACGGTACTAGTAACCCCAAGGGCTGTATTGGGCCGATAGTCTCGCTCCAGCTCATGAAACAACCAACCACGAAAAAATAACTCTTCGGCAAATCCAATTCCTAGAGAAACAAGCAGCCCTTCTAGAATAATCTGAGGCAGGAACACAGTGGGAGCTTGCCAATTGAGCCACCCTAGCGCTCCTTCCAGCAAAAACATCCCTAATAAGCTACCCAACCCAATCCCCAAACCACTCAGCACCTCCAGCCCATTCCGGCGCGAAAACTTCAGGCCATAACTTCGCAGAATGGTTGTGTCTTGGTAAACCTGTTGTCCCCAAAACCGCGCTAACAAGATAAATTCGATGTATAGCAAGGTCAGGGTCAGAATGCTAATCAGGTTCTGATCATCCAGCAACCAATAAATCGGCCCTGCTACAGGTAGCCAGACCAGCAGCAGGGAAACTACGAAAACCGCTAAGCGAATCGGCGCAGGGTAATGAGCTAGACGAGTCAGATGGAGCTTCAAGTTAGGAGTATCTTTTGTGGCTTTTACTCGTCTGGCTCGATTGTGCTACTAAGGCCATGAGTTTTTAAAGTTTCGCTGTAAAATTCAGCATGCTCCTGGGCACAGGTAATGACTAAAGCCATGCCATTGCTATGGGCTTCCATCATGATGCTGACGGCCTGTGGCTGAGTCAGACTAGGCACTGTATGAATCAAAGTCTGTACCACATACTCCATAGAGTTGTAGTCATCGTTATGCAGTAAAACCCGGTAGCGTGGCGCAAGTTTACGGGCCGTTGAACGCTGTTCAATGGTCTCGACAGACATTGCTCTCCTCTCTTCTAATTAACTTACTATTGCTAAAAGACTCATTGGTTGTAGCTGTCCTGTTTGCCAGGTAAAGGCTTGGTACTACTATTCCACCACATTAACTTTGCTGCTTAGGATTGTGTGGGTATTTTTAGTTGAAACCAATCAGGTAGCTCATGGCTAGTTCTACCTAATAATACTCAATTCCCTAATCTGGTGACTGTTATCAGCGAAATTACTCTTCTGCGAGAGGCACTTCTAACTTCTAGAATAGGAGGACGCGGAACTTGTAGTTCTTCTGTCGTCTGTGTTGATGGACCGCCCTAACGATTTGCAGCCACATCAGATTCTTTATCTAGAGCACGATCGCGATCGCGTTTATGTTGAGCTAATTCAGCAAGTGGTATCGCGCCAAATGTATTGGTCTCGGCCCTTAGCGCTCGTGACAGGTGTTGCTTGTGATCCTGCCGCTGGTTACTACCAACCTGTTGAGGAAGCGGCGCCAGCCATTTACGATTTACGTCAAGCGCCCGATTTGCTCTGGCCTGCGCTATTGTTCCAGCCTGCTTTAGATACTGAGGTCATTCCTCTACTGAGTACCCTTTACGCTTCAGAGGCTGAGGCTCACCCGGAAACTGCACAAATAGCTCATCAACAGCTTAAGCACTTTATGCACCAAGTTTGGGCAGCGGCTCCAGACGCCTTTCGGGCATAGAAAAAATTTATTTTGGGCTTACCAGAGCGTAGTCCGCAGTTGTTGATCTGGTATTCCAGCGCGATTCAGATGCACCCTGATATTGACAGCAATTTGTTGAGCACTAGCTTTGAATTGAGAAAGTCTCTGATCGAAGCAAGCTAAGGACTAGGAACTAGTCGAATTCGACCTGCATCCATTTCAGCCATTAATAGTTCTAGGGCTTCGTAATCAACGTCAGAAATATAACCCCGGCGAGTTAGTTCATAGTTGATTTCATTTTCAATATCAGGAGTTAACTGCTTGAAATATAGGGCTTTTTCTACTAAGCGTCGAATAACAGCGGTCGCTTGCATGGCAGGATCACTAGAACTTCATACTTAGAATTCTCCACCGAGCTTATAAGTAAAAAGGTGATCAGAAACTATCTTTTTGGGTGATCCTCGTCACGATTTAACTCAAAAATTCCCGTGTTGTGAGGGAAGCCTTATCCAGTATGAATTTGATCAAAATACAATGTCTTTAAATACTTTTAATAAGGTTAACAAAAGATTAAAAATAGCAGCTTTAGGTTTAAGTATTTTAGCAGCACTACTACAATTCTGAATCTGCGGCTGTACTCTACACAACAATTTCGGCAGAGAAGAAGGTTGAATTTAAGGAGTAGTAAACCTTTCTATTGAATGATTGACAATTTTAGGGAGGTTCAAAGTAATTCTAAAAGATTAGTGGCCTGCTTTTTTGGGTTTAAGCTTTGCTCAAAACTAGTCAACTCTACCTGATAGCCAGCAATCGAGTCAGACTGTAGCGGCTGAAAGGTTTACTGCTTAAAGAGCTTACTCTTAGCCTAACCTTGTGGCTGATGTTGGATCTTTTTAGAGTACTTCATTTTCAGGCAAGCTTTAGCCAGTTTTTTGTTCTTCAAATTCTCTACCTTATGCAGGATGAAAATATTGCTTATATATCTACCTGAATAAATTTTATAGGCTTTTTATAGGGCTCTACTTCCGGAGAGGACTAGGTAAAGGAGCCATATTTTAAGACTGGTCTCAGCTCGACCTGAAAACTAGGAATCAGTAGTCTGGCATACCATTCCGTAATAACACTTACCTAAAACTTTAAACATACGGGGTTGTCTTATGAAGATTCCGCAAAATAACCCTAGGGCAGTAGGCGAATACGAAGGAGACCGATTATGGTCAAAACATCGTATTCAAAGTTCTTTGATTTTTAGCGCTTAACAGGATTGCGGTTATGAAAAGTGTTCTGCTTCAGCCTCAAGTTACAGTGGTTCAACCTCACGGTCATATCAATGCTTCAAATGCCGTTGAGTTTCAGCAGCAACTAACGACCGCTATCTCTTCACAACAACCTCAAGTGCTGCTGATCGACATGAGTCAAGTAGAGTCCCTAGACAGCGCTGGTCTAATGGGTTTGGTGTCTGCGCTCAGCTTGGCTCAGCGCCTCAATTGTCGCTTTAGCCTCTGCTGCATCTCAGCTCCCATCCGGATTATTTTTGAGTTGACCCAGCTCGATCGCATTTTCGAAATCTTTGATAACCGAGCTGCCTTTGAAGCGGCGATCGCGCTTGCTGCCTAAATCTCACAGCTAAAAGCACTCCTTTCAAAAGTGCCTTGCTTTGCCGCCCCAGTCTCTGGTTCCACAACTGCTTGAACGGTTGCTCAGGACATTTCAGTATAGTAGTAGGGCGAACTACTAACTGAAAGACAGTCGCAGTTGCTGGAACCAGAAGAGAGCTTTTTGCCGTGGCAGTTGCAATCGAAGAATTACTGACCCCTGAAATCTTGCGACCCGCCCGCTATTTGGGCAATGAACTGGGAGCTGTTCATAAGGCTTGGGATAGTGCCTCAGTGCGTTGGGTCCTGACTTACCCAGAAATCTATGAGGTAGGTGCGTCGAATCTA
This sequence comes from Trichocoleus desertorum ATA4-8-CV12, assembly GCA_019358975.1. Classification (NCBI taxonomy): domain Bacteria; kingdom Bacillati; phylum Cyanobacteriota; class Cyanophyceae; order Leptolyngbyales; family Trichocoleusaceae; genus Trichocoleus; species Trichocoleus desertorum. The sequence continues at coordinate 66,714 of JAHHIL010000011.1, read as the reverse complement.
GGACACATCATCCTCTACAACATTCTCAACGCTCAGCCTCGGCAGTTGTGCGATCGCGCTTATTTGCCTGCGCCAGATTTGGCAAGTAAGCTACGCAGCACTCAAACGCCGCTGTTTGCGGTGGAGTCACGGCGATCGCTGACTGATTTTGATATTTTTGGCTTTAGCCTCAGCTATGAGCTAGGGGCTACCAACATTTTGGAGATGCTTGATCTGGCTGGCATGCCGCTCACCTGGCGAGAACGAGCCACAACAGAACCTTGGAACGTTCAGCAAGGCAGTTACCCGCTGATTTTTGCAGGGGGACAGACGGCTACTTCCAACCCAGAACCTTACGCAGAATTTTTCGATTTTATTGCTTTGGGCGACGGTGAGGAACTGTTGCCTGAGATTGGTCTAGTTCTAGAGGAAGGCAAGGCGGCAGGGCTAAACCGAGAACAACTACTTTTAGATCTGGCCCAAGTTCCGGGGGTTTATGTGCCCCAGTTCTACGATATGGCGGCGGATGGTTCGGTGTATCCCAATCGCCCAGATGTGCCCGATCGCGTTTTACGGCGGGTGGCTGCACCTCTACCTGCTTATTCGATTGGCTTAGTGCCCTACGTCCAAACCGTTCACGATCGCCTCACTATTGAGGTGCGTCGGGGTTGTACCCGTGGTTGTCGCTTCTGCCAACCCGGAATGCTAACTCGGCCAGCCAGAGATGTAGAACCCGAGCAGGTTGTAGACGCGATCGAGCAGGGGATGCGAGCTACAGGCTATAACGAGTTTTCTTTATTGTCTTTGAGTTGTTCCGATTACTTAGCGCTCCCTGCTGTGGGCGTAGAGATTAAAAATCGGCTGAAAGATGAGAATATTTCCCTTTCTTTGCCAAGCCAGCGGGTGGATCGCTTTGACGAAAATATTGCCAACATGATTGGCGGTACGCGCCAAATGGGACTAACCTTTGCCCCCGAAGCAGGAACGCAACGTCTCCGCGACATTATTAACAAAGGCTTAACGAACGAAGAATTGCTCCGGGGCGTGAAAACTGCTTATGAGCAGGGTTGGGATAAAGTTAAGCTTTATTTCATGATTGGCTTGCCTGGTGAAACTGATGCCGATGTGATTGGCATTGCCGAAACGGTGCGCTGGTTGCAGCAAGAATGCCGCAGCAAAGGCCGCAAATCTTTCAGCTTCAATCTGACAATTTCTAACTTCACTCCCAAGCCTCATACCCCTTTTCAATGGCACTCGGTTTCAACCACCGAATTTCAGCGCAAACAAGCATTACTCCGAGAAGAATTCCGGCGCATCCGAGGGCTAAAGGTCAACTTTACCGATGTGCGAATCTCGGCGATGGAAGATTTTGTCGGTCGCGGCGATCGCCGTCTAGGGGCTGTGGTGCGGCGAGCCTGGGAACTGGGTGCAGGCATGGACTCCTGGTGGGAAAGTCTGGAGCGTGCTTTTGGGGCTTGGACTCAGGCGATCGCTGAAGCAGGCTTGACTTGGAAGTACCGCCAAGTGGAACAGGGCGAATGGAGCCTCATGGCAACAGATGACTCGGTGGCTCATAAACCCATTGCTAGTGACTCCATTGCTGCCGCCCAACCGACTAGTGAGGACGACTTAGAGGCGCGATTAGATGCCCCGCTACCTTGGGACCATCTAGATACTGGGATTGACAAAAAGTGGCTTAAAGAAGACTTGCTACGGGCTTTAGCCACTGCGATCGTTCCTGACTGCTCCTTTGAAGGTTGCTCTCACTGTGGGGTTTGTGGGCCAGACTTTGGTCATAACGTAGTGATTGCGCCACTACCTATCCCTGAATTCCAAGGTCACTTCACGCCGAATCAAGAGCGATCGCAACGAATTCGGGTTTGGTTTGGCAAACAGGGCGACATGGCTTTGGTCAGTCACCTAGACTTGGTGCGGCTCTGGGATCGGATCATCCGCCGAGCTGCACTACCGATTGCCTTTACGGGTGGCTTTCACCCCATGCCCCGCATTTCTATCGCTAATGCCTTGCCTTTGGGTGCCACCAGTGCAGGTGAAATTGTTGACTTTGAACTCACGAAACCTGTTGATGTTGAGGAGTTTCAACAGAAGTTGGCGACTTGCTTACCCAGCGATATTCCAATCTACCGCACGGAAGTCGTGGATCTTAAAACACCTTCAGCCACACAGTTACTAGAGCAAGCTGAATACTGGATTACGCTCACCGTGGCCGCTAGTGAAGAATTAGCCAGTCCTAGCTATCCCACTCTTGAACAATGGCAAGCTTGGATTGATGCCGTTAAGGCCCAGGATACGATCGCTTGGGAGCAAACTACCAAATCGGGCAAAGTGCAAACTATCAACCTGCGCGATCGCTTGTTCGAGCTAGCCTTGCTGCCTACTCACCCAGAGTTGGATCAGGCAACCACTCCTTTGCGCTTCGTCGGTAGTTGCCGTAATGACGGTACCTTACTCAAGCCAGAGCAAGTGCTTTATATGTTGGAACAAGTATCTCAAAGAGAACTGCGGCTCTTGCATACCCATCGGAACCAACTCTTTTTAGCCGTATCCGCTCAGTAATGATGTCTCAGCAGGGGCAGGTCTTGTGCCTGCCCGCCCAACTGTTGAGGACTTTGGGATTCAACTTGATAAACCGCAACCCAGGAAGTTCTGAAGATTAAAACCTTTTCCTGAATTAAGCGGTATGCTTATTTTTAATCGCTGCCAACCTAACAGGGTAGCATCGAAGTATCTGCACGCTATAATGCTTCTCAGATAGAAGTAGTTGAAGAACAAAAGCCTTTAGAGTTGCCGCTGAGTAGTGGCCTAAGAAAGGATGTTCTAGCCTACTTCTGAAAGACTTTCTGCCGCCTGCGATTCCGCCGCTTCCAGTACCTAACCCTTTACAGGAAGGTTCTGTCTTAGATTACTGCACTCGTTAGCGCCTGATTGCTGATTGTTCATTCAATCATCGATTCTTTCATTCGATTGTTCTGTAGGCGGTCTGCACCTCACCCGGCTGAGATGCACTCAGTCTGCTTTTCTCCGACGTCAGCTTAAAGCCAGCAAAGTGTTAGAGGCGTAAGTGTTGTGGTGCCTTTACTGCTGCCAATTTTTGAGGAAATTGAATGCCAAAACAAATTATTATCGCTGAGCAGCATCGCATCGCTGCTGTTTTTTCTGAAGATCAAATCCAAGAGTTGATTGTTGCCACAGGTAGCCACCAGATTAGTGATGTGTACCTGGGTGTCGTTGAGAATGTTCTACCTGGCATTGACGCTGCCTTTGTGAACATCGGCGATTCTGAGCGGAATGGCTTCATCCATGTGACAGACCTAGGCCCATTGCGCTTAAGGCGATCCGCCGCTTCCATTACCGAACTATTGGCTCCCCAGCAAAAAGTCTTAGTTCAGGTGATGAAAGAGCCGACAGGCAACAAAGGGCCTCGACTCACAGGGAATATCACACTGCCAGGACGCTACTTGGTCTTAATGCCCTACGGTAAAGGGGTTAACCTCTCGCGGCGGATTCGCAACGAAAACGAGCGCAACCGTTTGAGAGCCCTCGCTATCTTAATTAAACCTGCTGGGATGGGACTGCTGGTCAGAACTGAAGCCGAAGGAATGGCTGAAGAAGCGATTCTGGAAGACTTAGAAGCACTCCAAAAGCAGTGGGAGTCTATTTTGCAGGAAGCCAGCTCTACTAGAGCACCTGCTTTGCTAAACCGTGATGATGATTTCATTCAGCGGGTGTTGCGAGATACGTACAGTGGTGAGGTGAATCGGATTGTTGTAGATTCTCACACGGGTCTCAAGCGGGTGAAGCAGCACTTGATGAACTGGAGCGGTGGGCGATCGCCTCAAGGAGTGTTGATTGATCAGCATCGCGATCGCATCTCGGTGCTGGAGTACTTCCGCGTCAACGCTGCGATCCGGGAAGCGCTTAAACCAAGAGTGGATCTGCCTTCCGGTGGCTACATCATTATTGAGCCTACTGAAGCGCTGACTGTCATTGATGTGAACTCTGGCTCTTTCACTCGCTCTGCCACGGCCCGCGAGACGGTGCTATGGACCAACTGTGAAGCCGCGACTGAAATTGCGCGTCAACTGCGCCTACGCAACTTGGCTGGTGTAATCATTGTTGACTTCATCGACATGGATACTCGGCGCGACCAGTTGCAAGTTCTGGAGCACTTCAACAAAGCCCTGAAATCAGACAAGGCCAGACCCCAAATTGCTCAACTGTCAGAGCTGGGTCTAGTTGAGCTGACCCGCAAGCGCCAAGGCCAAAATATTTATGAACTGTTTGGTCGCACTTGCCAAACTTGTGGCGGTTTAGGGCACACCGTTCACTTGCCAGGAGAACTTCCTCAATACGACACCGATGTAGCAGAGCGATCGGGCACGTTGGGCATGAGGGAATCTGCTGCTCCCAGTACAGAATTGCGTGTGCGAGTCCGAGAGCCGATCAATCGCGAACCCGTTAGCAGAGAACCGATTAGCAGGGAACCGATTAACAGAGAGCCCCTCAATCCTGAACCCGCTACCTTTAATGCTTGGGAAGGACGGGGAGATGACTTGGAGTTTGATGGTGGTAGCGATCCGCTAGAGCCAGATTTGATGAACCATCCTAATTATCAGGAGCGGGGTGGTCCTGGTAACAATCGTCGTCGTCGTCGTCGCCGCATTACCTTAGGTGAGGGTGAAGTTGCTCCCAGGGGGCCCGTCAATTCTAGAGAAGTGATTCCTGTGAAGGCGATCGCGGTCAAAGCGGAGTATGTCCCTGAACCAGAAACGGTGGCACCTTTAGAAGACTTTCCCATCGTTGCTCCGAAGGAAGCTGAACCGGAAAGGCCAGAGCGCGTTAAATCCGCCAAGCGAGAATTTATCAAGCCCGTGGTTGAACCGCCGGAAGTTTTCACCGTTGAGATGACGCCGGAAGAGCAGGACGTATTTGCGTTGATGGGTATTTCTCCCTTAGTCCTGCTAAACCAGGAAGTTAAGGACCCTAAATCTGCGGTGATCCAAGTCGCTCTACCGGGACAGGCACCTCTGCCCAGTAACCCAGTACCGCCAACTGAGAATGGGGCTGCGCCGTCCATCGATTTTGTGGCACCTCGCGCTACCGAGACAGCTCGTGTAGCTCCTCCGGTCAGAAATACCCCAACGGTTGTTTTAGAAACGGCACCTCCAGAAACTCCAACCACGGCTGGAGATACGAGAGAGGCAGTTCAGGCTGAGACAACTGTTGCTGATGTAGCCACTCCCACAGCGGCAGAACCAGAAGACAAACTAGGTTCTGCTCGGCGTCGGCGTCGGCGTTCCTCGGCTGCGGCTGATGCAGCGTCCAACACGGACGATTAATCAACGGCTAGGAGTCTTCAGGTGACAATGCAGGTGAAGCGGTGAAGCAGCTAAAACTTCTGGAAGCGCCAGACTTTGGCTACACTCAGCAGCTGATTGCTGGGGTGGATGAAGTAGGTCGAGGTGCTTTGTTTGGTCCAGTTGTAGCCGCAGCAGTCATTTTGTCACCTGAGACGCTATTGCCCTTGATTGATATAGGTGTAACTGACAGCAAACAGTTGTCGAGTGGGCAAAGGCAGCAATTAGTGGGCCAGATTCGGGCCGTTGCTGTGGATTGCCAAATTGGTATTGCCTCTGTGGCCGAGATTGATCAACTGAATATTCTTCAGGCTTCGCTACTAGCAATGCAGCGGGCTGTTTTGAAGCTTCAAGTCCAGCCCGACTTGTGTTTGATTGACGGGAATCAAAAAATTCCGACGTTATTGCTCCCTCAACAAACTTTGGTGAAGGGCGATCAACATTCGGTCGCGATCGCAGCTGCTAGTATTGTGGCTAAGGTTTGGCGAGACAGATTCATTGCTCGTTTGGCAGCGCATTACCCAGCCTATGATTTGATAGCGAATAAAGGGTATGGTACGGCACGACATCGCCAAGCTTTGCAGAGATTGGGGCCATCTCCTCTGCATCGACGTTCGTTTAGTCCCTGTCGGGTAAATCAACTGGGCACTAGAGCGCTTAGCGAGGCGATCGCGCCTATCTCGACTCAATTAGACTTAGGGCCAGCTACGCTGTAGGACTATTGACTGATAGGTTAGTGGGTGGCAAGGTGATTTCCTCTGCTTGGGCATGAACCCATCGGCAGTAGTCTGACAACAGTTGATGCATTAATCGTTGTTTGATCGTCAGCAAAACGCTTTTTAACAGACCGTTGCCTGTAGCTTCCAGCAAAGAGCGGGGCATGAATGAAAAAGGAGGTGGCAACTCCACCTTGACCTCTAAGTTAGCTTGTCCTTTCAGGTGAGTCACCCCATACAGCAGGACTGGAGACAATTGACCCACTAAGTTGAGACTAAAGCGCTGATTGATATATTCCACCCCTCGGATCTCACAGCCGACAGACTCTAAATGCACTGTGCCCTCACGCTCAGCCCAGACTCTCATGTCCACAGTGGGTTGAATGCTGAGATTCATGAAGGAAAGGGGACGCATTTTTAAGCGAAAACATTCGTCTGTCAGCAGTTCCACTCGGCTAGGGTCAGCCAAGGCATTCACGAGGCGTTGGGGTTGGCGTAAATAGTGTTGAATGGGAATGGGCTGTTCTGGAACGGCGATTTCCACCCCTTGGGATGCTACAAAGCGAGTGTACATGCGAGGATTAAGTATGGGTGCTGTTGCTATTCATTGAATTTTACAGTTTTTTTATAGTGTGAATCTCAGGCTTTCGAGAGAGCAATTGGGCTTAGCCTTGTGCAGACTGGGTTTCGGTCAACGAATCATGATAAATAATTAAATTTGACTTTTAAGAATCTTTATAAAAATAATTACTTCAGCTTCTTCTCATCTGGTAGACCTATACAGACTTATCGAGCAATAGTTAGATTTTATGGCGGTATCAATTGCGCATTTGGGGCCTTCTGGTACCAATGCAGAGACAGCAGCATTGGCTTTTTCGCACCATTTATCCCAAGCGACAGGCCAATCCACTCTGCTTTGCCCCTACTCCAATATTGGGCAAACTCTGCGAGCCGTAGCCCAAGATGATACCCAAATGGCAGTCGTGCCAGTAGAAAACTCGATTGAAGGGATCGTTACCATTACATTAGATACGCTTTGGCAGCTAGATCGGTTGCAGATTCAGCAAGCCTTGGTTTTACCGATTGTGCATGCGCTGCTGTCGCGATCGAAAAGTTTAGAAGCAATCAAGACGGTTTATTCTCATCCCCAAGCCCTGGCTCAGTGCCAAGAATGGCTAGAAAAGTTTCTGCCCCAAGCTCAGTTAGTCGCCAACAATTCCACGACTGAAGCCCTCCAGTTTTTGGATGACGACTCTACCATTGGCGCGATCGCTTCTCCACGAGCCGCCCAACTCTACAATTTGCCGATGTTGGCTCATCCGATTAATGACTACCCTGGCAACTGCACACGGTTTTGGGTCTTGAGTCTAGATCCTGCCCTTGGCGGCACTCATACTTCCTTAGGGTTTAGTGTTGCGGCTAACGTACCTGGAGCTTTGGTAAAACCCCTGCAAGTTTTGGCCGAACGAGGAATTAACCTGAGTCGCATTGAATCTCGCCCTACCAAGCGATCGCTCGGTGATTATTTGTTTTTTATGGACTTTGAAGCAGACTTGCGAGAATCATCTGTTCAAGCTGCTTTAGTGGAGCTAAAAAACTATACTGAAACTCTCAAAATTTTCGGTAGTTACTCGATACAAGATATTCCACTAGAGACCCTACCCCTCTGAAGCTGCAACCCCACTTCCTACCCCTAGTTTTTATTAGGCTAAGTGACGTTTCATACCTAGCTTGATAGAAGGTGGGTAGTGGAATGAGTGAGAGCAAACCTGAGTTAGTTAAAGTTCGCTATTAGGCTATGAGACTGGTGAGTACGGCTTGAAGCTCAATCAGCTCAATCACTCAAAGCTGTTCCTGGATTGGTTACAGCTTGACCCTCAAGTTCGGTGCTAGCATTTCGTCCGCAAGTACTCTGTGGTCGCTGCCCTTATTAGCTTCTCAATTTTAATTAGATTGCTAAGGCAATGAGCCTGAAAGTAGACGAGCAATAATAAATATTAAAGCCGTTTCCGCTTCCTATGGAAAAAACTATCCTGTAATTAAAGTTCTAGATGCATATTAATGGAATCTGTATTCTAGAAAACTTTTTCGGATGGCGTGAGGTAGTTGCCGATTATTCCATGCATTTATAGAAAGCTGGAGTTAGGAAAATGTCTAAAACTATCGCCAATCTAACGCTTCCATTGGTTTCCTTAGAAGTAGAAAACGTTTTAGATACCTGTCATTACCATCCCTACCGTCAAGCGTTTGCGATACCAGAATTACGCGAGCAGCTTATTGCTTACGTGCTCAATTGTGTGCCAGCCTGCTACGCCATGATTGAGGAGCACAGCGAGTTGGAAACAGACCCAGCCTTAGTGCCTCGCTCCTTACGCGATCGCTTACGACTGATGGTCGTGGAAGGAATTGAGCGCATTGTGGAAGAAAATGCCGATTGGGTCAGTCATCATATTCCTTCAGAGCTAAACTCAGGTTGCGCCCCCTCAAACTGGTTTGGCTAAGTGATCAACTCTGCTTAATTCATCAACAGCCTCAGGTTGCCAAATCGAGCTAATAGACTCGACTCGCTCAACTTGGATATTCTAGACTCCATCTAGGTAAAGCTTGAGCTGACGAGAGTCGGGTGAGCTGCGATCCAAAGCAGATTTGGCAACCTCAAGCTCAAATATAAATGGAAGTGGAGAGTGTGCCAGTTAATCGGCGATCGCTGCTGATGGATCGCGCTCTGGTTAAAAATGATTTGTTTGGAATAAAATCTGATTTGGATGATAAATCTCTCGAAAGATTTGATATACTTGTAATCCTGAAAGGTTGGCGGCATGGCCAAGTGGTAAGGCAGAGGACTGCAAATCCTTTACCCCCAGTTCGAATCTGGGTGCCGCCTTTAGAACTAATTATCTATAATTCTCGCAGACAGTCGTTTATAGCCTAAATTTCAAGCGCTCTCGAAAAAGGGATTCTGGATGAAGGCTGATAAGCGCCGATCAATAAGGCTGGAAATTTAGGCAAGTTGTAGGCAAGGATTTTTGGCGGTTGATGACCCGCCGGATTTGTCAGCAAAATTTTATAGGCCTACTGATGCACGTCGCCTGAAATTCAGTGGTGATAGATTTCGCGCAGTACTTAGAAGCTTGTCTGTTGACATTTATGGTTCAGTTGTTTTGAAGGTACTCGTGGAGTGATTGGCATCCCACGAATCACTCTGGGGAATCTGTGTGTCAGCAATATGCTTCAAGCCCCAAGAAGCTATTACTTTCAAAACAGGACGCAGGCTTTTTCCCTTCTCCGTAAGTTGATAGTTCATTCGGCGGGAATGGTTACTGTAAGGTTGCTTCTCTGCTAAACCTAATTCCTCAAGTAGTCTAAGGCGGTTTGCCAAGATATTAGTCGAAATTCCTTCAGGGGATTCTAAAAACTCTTCAAATCGTTGCTTGCCGAAGAACATCATGTCTCGGATGACAAGTAACGTCCAGCGATCGCCGATCAAATCCAAGGTACAGGAGACAGGGCAAGGAGAGCGCGTGGGTTGGGTCATAGCTAAATGCAGAAGCTTGCTTACTTGCATTTTACAAGTTATGCCGCTAAGCTACATTTTAACTTGCAACTTAAAAGCTATATATGGACGTATCAACTCAGAAACAACCGTTCGAAGTTGAGATACCTTTACCAGTTAAAACTTACGATATTGATTTTGCAGGTATCGTCAGCAATATCGTTTACATTCGTTGGTTAGAAGATTTGCGCTTAGAGATGTTAGCGCGCTACTTTCCGTTGGACGAACAACTCAAGCAGGGAATTGCGCCTGTTATTGTGCAAACAAAAATTGATTACAAGCAGCCCATCAGAATTTCTGATGCCCCAAGCGGCAAAATGTGGCTCAAGACGATGGAATCGTTGCGACTGAGTGTTAAGGCAGAGATTAATGTGAACGGTAAAGTAGCGGCTTTCGGCGAGCAAGTTGGTATTTTTGTTAATTTGCAAAACAACAAACCCATTCGGATGCCAGAAAGCCTGAAGCAGAAGTATCGTGATGTACAGGTTAAACCACTAAGTTAGCTTGTTAAAGCTTGCCATTTTTTCTTGCGGTCAAGAGGTTAACGAATGAGCATCAGGTCTGCTAATTCTAATGACGTGGGGCTTGTTTTTTCGTTCATTAAGAAGAAAGCAGAATTTGATCGAAATATTGGCGCTTTTTTGGGTGAGTTGCGGACATCCGAAGAAAAAATACATAAAACTCTTTTTGGAACAGTACCTTTTTCTTACGTATTATTTGCAGGGGCTTCAGGGGGTGAAATTGGCTTTGCCTTGTATGGGTTTAGATACTCGTCATTTGCAGGTCAACCCAGTATTTGGCTCGATGATCTGTATGTGGATGAATCAATGAGAAGCCAAGGGGCGGGTGCAGCGTTAATGGCTCGGCTGGCTCAAATTTCTCAAGAAAACGGTTGTACTCATCTCGCCTGGAATGCCGATGCTCGCAATACTCGTGGACTTAGTTTTTATCACCGATTGGGTGCAGAGGTTACAGAGCAACACGGCTATCGATGTTTTCTAAGGTGGGTGCCGTGACATAACACCTAATAAGCTATAGAAAACTCGGAGAAACTCTAAAGCTCCCCCAGACGGAATTTCTGTTGTCTCAAGTTGAGCGATCGCCTACAACACCTTGCACTGGCCGTAGTGACGCAAGAGATGATCGCAAAGCACCAAAGCGACCATCGCTTCTACCATCGGTACTGCTCTGGGTAAGACGCAAGGATCGTGGCGACCTTTGCCAGCGAGAGTAGTTTCTTCACCTTCGGTGGTAACAGTACGTTGCTCTTTTCGGATCGTTGCGGTGGGCTTGAAGGCAACCCGAATCACGATGTCTTCTCCATTAGAGATGCCACCTTGAACTCCGCCAGAGCGGTTAGTTGCTGTGCGAATTTCACCCGCTTCATCAATGTAAAATTCGTCGTTGTGCTCGCTGCCTGTCATTAAGGTGCCAGCAAAGCCAGAGCCAATTTCAAAACCTTTAGTTGCAGGTAAAGACATTACGCCTTTGGCTAAATCAGCTTCCAACTTATCAAACACTGGAGAGCCTAGCCCTTTAGGTACGCTGCGGGCTACACATTCAACGACCCCGCCTAGAGAATCACCTTGATCGCGAGCCGATTCCACAAGGGCGATCATTTGTTCAGCGCATTCTAGGTTAGGGCAGCGCACAATGTTACTTTCAACTTGCTCTAGGGTGACTGTTTTGGAGTCAATCACCGCTTCTAAGTCTTTGATGCGCTTAACATAGCTTACGACCTCGATCCCAGCGACCTGCTTGAGGATTTTTTTGGCGATCGCCCCTGCTGCGACTCGACCAATGGTTTCTCTAGCAGACGATCGCCCACCCCCCTGCCAGTTACGAATCCCGTACTTAGCGTCATAGGTAGCATCGGCGTGAGAAGGACGATACTTCTCGACCATCTCGTCATAGTCTTGAGAGCGGGTATCTTTATTCCGCACCAGGAGCGCGATCGGAGTTCCTAGAGTTTTGCCTTCAAACACCCCAGATAAAATTTCACAGGTATCGGCTTCTTTGCGAGGGGTGGTGATTTTGCTCTGTCCAGGCCGACGGCGATCGAGTTCAAACTGAATTTCTTCAGCGGAAATCTCTAGTGTTGGGGGGCAACCATCGATCACGACACCTACCCCACCGCCGTGGGATTCTCCGAACGTAGTAATCCGAAAGAGATGCCCAAACGTGTTGCCCATACTTCTTTACATAACTCAGAAACTCTAATCTTAACAGGGTTAAGTATTAGTAATGCAAAAAGCGCCCCCCGTGAGGAGAGCGCTCTACTTCTAACTAGGGACTAGCTAGAGATTAACCGTGAATAGCAGGAGCGCTCAGCGCTACAGGAGCAGCTTCGCCAGCAGCTAGGTCGAGGGGGAAGTTGTGAGCGTTGCGCTCGTGCATCACTTCCATCCCCAGGTTCGCACGGTTCAACACGTCAGCCCAGGTGCCAATCACTTGACCTTGAGAGTCGATGATCGACTGGTTGAAGTTGAATCCGTTCAGGTTGAACGCCATCGTGCTGATGCCCAAGGACGTGAACCAGATGCCGATCACAGGCCATGCACCCAAGAAGAAGTGCAAAGCGCGACTGTTGTTGAAGGACGCATATTGGAAGATCAAGCGGCCAAAGTAGCCGTGAGCTGCCACGATGTTGTAGGTCTCTTCTTCTTGACCGAACTTGTAACCGTAGTTCTGAGACTCGTTCTCGCTGGTTTCACGCACCAAGGAAGAAGTCACCAAGGAACCGTGCATCGCGGAGAACAGAGCGCCCCCGAACACACCTGCCACACCGAGTTGGTGGAAGGGGTGCATCAAGATGTTGTGCTCAGCCTGGAACACCAACATGAAGTTGAAGGTACCGGAGATGCCGAGGGGCATGCCATCGGAGAAGGAACCTTGGCCGATGGGGTAGATGAGGAAGACTGCGGTTGCGGCTGCGACAGGCGCAGAGTAAGCGACGCAGATCCAAGGACGCATGCCGAGGCGGTAGGAGAGTTCCCACTCACGACCCATGTAGCAGAAGACGCCAATGAGGAAGTGGAAAATCACGAGTTGGTAAGGGCCACCATTGTAGAGCCACTCATCGAGGGAAGCGGCTTCCCAGATGGGGTAGAAGTGGAGGCCGATCGCATTGGAGGAAGGCACCACGGCACCAGAGATGATGTTGTTGCCGTAGATGAGGGAGCCAGCGACGGGCTCACGGATACCATCGATATCGACGGGAGGAGCGGCGATGAAGGCGATGATGAAGCAGATGGTAGCAGAGAGCAGGGTTGGGATCATCAGGACGCCGAACCAGCCTACATAGAGGCGGTTGTCGGTGCTGGTGACCCAGTTACAGAACTGCTCCCACAGGTTGGCGCTTTCGCGTCTCTGTAGAGTAGTAGTCATGTCTGGATAAGTGCTTAATGAACTACAAAATGATGAGTGGATTTTGACTCCACTTAAATTTTACATTAAAGGATTTATTGAATTTTGTAAAGCGGTTTATGAGCATATGTCATTTAAAACTTAACTTTTGTTTACAATTGTCTTGGTTGGGGTGGCAACTAGTGGTTTAGCGATCGCTAGGAAAAAGATCCAGCTTCAAGTTGGCAACTGCTTGTTTGAGATCTAGAGCTAAGTAACGATCAACGGGTTGGTACGTCCAGTAGAGAAGGCTTTGAGCCGCTTGACAAGTCTTATGAAATCCGATCGCTGGCTGTAACTCTTCGTAAATAGGATGAATCGCAAGGGCATAAATATCGCATAAATTGGGAAAATCATCCTGCATCGCCGCCAACGTCTGCCGACCATCCTCTAAGAATTGGTACATTTGTTGCCGCTGCATGTAGGGCGGATCAATCATCCAAGAACGCACGAAAATAGAGGTACAGTCTGGGTCTCCTGGTGCTGCGATCTTAAAGGGGTCAACTTCAGTGCTAGTCGTTAAGTAAAGGCTTTTAGTGGGTGGCAGGAAAAAATTGACTTCAGATTCACTAGCCACAGGAAACAAGATATTAATGCCCACCGCATTCAAGTTGTCGCAGCGGCGCAGCACCCGCATCCCCTTGGGATATTGTTGAGCCCAAGACCGCAAAATCTTGGCGATTTTCTGAGGGGCGATCGCGGAGGAGTCTTTATCCATCCAGGAGTAATTACGAGCCAACAAGTTGGCAATGGGAATGGTGTCAGTTCTAGGATTAAAAGCATCTGGCATAACTTTTGGCAGGCTTAGCTGTTGCTCTGGGGCGGGAGGCAAAGGCCGAATGCCAATACAGATGGTATTTCCATCAAACTTTTTCTCAATTAACCCTAGAGCCGCCAAGCGATCGATCATCATGCCAGCCGCGCGATCGCTCCCTCTTTCCTTTCTGTTATAAAACAGTTCAGCTGCCTCTCGATGGGTACAAGAGACTAAACCCTCCAGGGTTTCCAACTCGGTCAAGGGAGCTTTAGGCAACTTACCAAACTGAGATTGCTGCTTCAAAACCAGATAAGCCCACAACTGCACCAAACATTCAGCCCGTCGTTGTGTTAACCCCACCCGACCCATCCAGAGGGAAACATAATGTTGCTGCTGCTGGACTGGAAACCAATGGTCTAACAATTCGGGTCTGAGTGGAGTAGTTTCAATGGCCCTTTGACCCTCAGCAATCAGCTTAGAGCGGCGATCAGAGTTAATCATGCGTCAATACCTGAGTCGGCAGAGTTCTAAAGAATTCGGTGCGGGCAGAATAGGGGCATGAAGCCAAAGAGCACCCTAACGAGTGAGTCTTGGAAAGGCAATTCAGTTGAAAATCTAAACTACAGGAAAGCCGAAAAAGGTTTAATGATTACTTCCTGAGCTTAGTTGAATACAGCCTATGGTCTTCCTAAGCGCTGATATAGCTTAGGCAAGCTGCTGACAAATCTATGGCAGCTCCAGTGCTCTTTGCCTGACTGATTTGCCTAATTGACATTATTATTCCGCAATTTCTCTATCGGAAGAGGAATTGTAATAAAAAACTTCACCCTGTTTCACCCCACTTCACCTTGTTTCAGGTCGCTCAGCACCACTTCAGGATTCTGGTGTTGTCTACAGGTTGCTCATTGCGTGTTCATTCGGAGAGCGCGCAGAATAGCTGCATGATTTGAGGAGCACCGCCATGACAGCCCGTCTACTGCCCCATCCTGTAGAGACTCAATTCCTCAAGACCCCTTTTAGAACTTCCTCTAATACCCCGATCTCTAGCAGACGTACCTGCAAATCGCACATGGATCGAAGAGATGATGTGCCTACAGTCAATACCTCCGGTTTAGAGATGATCTGGAGTGCGTTGCTAGAATCTTTGCCGCAAGGCGTGATGGTTCTCTCACGTAACCTTCAGCCTCTTTACCTGAATGAGAAAGCTAACCATCTGTGTCAACTGCTCGCTTCAGGCGATCGCCAATCTGCTAGTCTGCCTTTGGCAATTTCAGAAATTTGCTATCGGTTGCTAAAAAATATGAGTTCTGGTAAGCAACCGCTGGTTGTAGAACGTCAGACTCCCCAAGATCAGTTGATCCGCATTCGAGCGAGTTGGCTACCAGTAAACCTACAGGACTGTGCTGCTGACTCGCCGAGCAATTCTCAGTACGTTTTAGTGATCTTGGACAACTCCACCGAAGCCTTGCAGGAAGAATTACGCATTGAGCAAAAAAGATACGACTTGACCGAGCGTGAGTCCGAAATTTGGATGCTATTGCGACAAGAATGCAGCTACCAAGAGATCGCTAGAACTCTCCGCATCAGCTTGAACACTGTAAAAACCCACGTCAAAAATATCTACGCCAAAAAACGGAGTGGTCAATGGTGCGAACAGGTTATGGTGTTTTGAACGATGACCTGTAAGACTGAGCCGAGACAGCTAAAATTTCAACTTGCCTGTCTCTGGCTGATCCTATGTCTTTATCCACTTCATCTGTTGTCACCTTTAGTTCTGCCTACACTCTGGTACCGACTTATGAGTGCTTTAATCGCTGCACCTACTGCAATTTCCGCGTCGATCCAGGTCAGGACGTTTGGTTGTCTTTAAGCGAAGCAGAAACTCGACTGCGACGAGTTCAAGCCCAAGGTGCAGTTGAAGTTTTGCTGCTCAGCGGTGAAGTGCATCCAAATAGCCCCCAGCGGGCAGACTGGTTGAAGCGAATTTATGATTTAGCTGAGTTAGCTTTGTCTTTGGGACTACTGCCTCATACAAATGTAGGGCCGCTCAGTTTCAACGAGATGCTTCGGTTGAAGGGGGTGAATGTTTCTATGGGGTTGATGCTAGAGCAAGTTACCCCTAAGTTATTAGCCACTGTGCATCGTCATGCCCCTAGTAAAGTGCCTGAACTAAGGCTGCAACAGTTGGCTTGGGCGGGTGAACTGCAAATCCCTTTTACGACAGGATTATTATTGGGAATTGGTGAAACTCCTGCTGAACGCTGGGCGACCCTAGAAGCGATCGCGCGGATACAAGAGCGTTGGGGACATATTCAAGAAGTGATCTTGCAGCCTCATAGTCCAGGTCAAAACCAAACTTGGGCGGGTGCTGCCTTTGCCGCAGCAGAACTGATTGAGGTAATTGCGACGGCTCGCCAGATTTTACCTGACAGTATTACTCTACAAATTCCCCCTAACCTCATCCAACAACCGGAACTACTATTCGCTTGCTTAGCCGCAGGTGCGAGAGATTTGGGTGGGATTGGCCCACGCGATGAAGTGAACCCTGACTACTCCCATCCCGAAATAGAAACTTTAACGGCAATCTTGGCCCAAGCGGGATGGTCTTTAGTACCTCGTTTGCCAGTTTATCCCCAGTACGACGATTGGCTACCGACGCGATTGCAATCTGTGGTGCATCAGTGGCGCTCTACTATACACCCCCAAGTTAGTAATTTCTCCTCAGACTAAAAAGCCGCTCAGAGGAAATTCTGAACAGCCTATCGGTGTTTACAATTCAGAGTCTGCGTGAGCGCGATCGCTGAACTGCCAGAAGCTACTTTTACTTGGTTGTGTCTTTCAAAACATCCTTCAAGGCAGTCCGGGCAGCTAAATGATTGCGGGTAGAAGTGAGAATCTCTGCTTCTCGTTCTAGTCTTGCTACCGTGTCATGCATTTCTAGAAGGGCTTGTTGCTCAGTCGCAACGCCATACAAGTTACTAGCAACCCAATAAGATAGCTCTAGCGGTAGGTCGGGAATACTCTCTGGTAGCTCAATCACCTGCCCGGTTAGTTTGGCTGAAAGATGAACGACGTCACGGAGCAACTGTTCAACTTCGGTCGCTAAAGGTTTTAACTCTTGTTCGGTGGGCTGGTCTTCTATCCACTCTACAAGGCCTACACGGTAAGGCTTTTCTCGGACATACTCTAACACGCGAAACCGCTGTTGACCTAAGGTCCAGATCTTAATGCGGTCATCAGGCAAGCGTTGAAATTGGAGAATTTCAGCACAGCATCCTACTAAAGCAGGTTTTCCTTCAACCGGGTCCCACATCAATACCCCGAAGCGGCGATCGCCCTCGAGAATGGTATTCATCATGATCCGGTAACGGAATTCAAAAATGTGCAGCGGGAGAGGTCGACCGGGAAATAAAACTACTTCTGGGAGAGGAAATAGGGGCAGTTCTCGGACCGCAATTGATGAGGAGGATGCCATTGTCTAAAGATTAAGAGACAGTGCTTCTGTCTCTACTCTAGCCCATATCAGCAAGTCATCATGGTGTAGCTGAGATTTTTCCGGGGAAACTCAGCATTTGCACCTTCTGCAACCGTTGAGCAAATCAAGAAAACTAAAAATAAGAAGCCCCTCAAAGCTCATACCTCACGCTTCAAGGGGACAAAACCAACACTAAATTTGGTCTCAATATTTGATCTGAATTTACATTCTGAACTAATAAGGTTGCAAGATTGAAACCAGTTCTTCTTAGACTGCCTACAACCTACTCAAAACCCCTAGAGCTTGACTTCAATATCAACGCCTGCGGGTAAATCTAGTTTCATCAGGGCATCAATGGTCTTAGAAGAAGGCTGATGAATATCAATGATCCGATGGTGAGTCCGGGTTTCAAAGTGTTCGCGAGAATCTTTGTCTACGTGGGGCGATCGCAGAACGCAATAAATTCTCCGCTTAGTGGGTAGAGGGATAGGACCTACTGCCGTTGCATTCGTGCGATTTGCCGTATCAACAATTTTTTCGCAGGAAGTGTCCAAAAGACGACGGTCAAAAGCTTTGAGGCGGATACGAATTTTTTGCTGCTGAATAGTTGCCATTTTGATTTATTCGAATTTTCGAGGTTCTAGGGTCTGAGAAATAGCTTGCATAGCAAAGTACTATGACAAAAATTGGGAGCAGAAAAGGATTACCAACTTGGTGATCTACTTTTCTGCTCCTGGATCATCAGTAACAGCTAGTTACTTGAGGATCTTAGAAACGACACCCGCACCGATGGTACGACCGCCTTCACGAATCGCAAAGCGCATCCCTTGCTCAATCGCGATTGGGTTGATCAGCTCTACAGTCATCTTGATGCGATCGCCAGGCATAATCATTTCAGCTTCACTACCATCGTCGGAAGTAAAGGTGGTGATAGTACCGGTTACATCAGTTGTACGAACATAGAACTGAGGACGATAGCCAGGGAAGAACGGAGTATGACGACCGCCTTCTTCCTTTTTTAGAACATACACTTCAGACTCAAACTGAGTGTGAGGAGTGATGGATTTGGGCTGAGCAATTACCATGCCCCGCTCAATATCAGCCTTCTGGATACCACGCAGTAGCAAACCCGCGTTGTCACCAGCCATCCCTTCTTCAAGGCTCTTCTTGAACATCTCGATACCAGTTACAGTGGTGCTGCGAGTGTCCTTGATACCCACCAATTCAACGGTGTCACCAACCTTGATTTTGCCACGCTCAATCCGGCCAGTTGCGACTGTACCACGACCTGTGATGGAGAATACATCCTCTACCGCCATCAGGAAGGGCTTATCAACTTCACGCTCAGGAGTGGGGATGTAAGCATCAACTTCATCCATGAGTTGGTGAATCTTGTCAACCCACTGGTTTTCACCACGCTGCATTTTGGGATTAGCAGTCATGGTTTCTACTGCTTGCAGTGCCGAACCCGAAACGATGGGGATATCGTCGCCAGGGAAGTCGTAAGAGCTGAGGAGTTCGCGAACTTCGAGTTCCACCAACTCAAGCAGTTCTGCATCATCCACCATGTCTTCTTTGTTCAGGAAGACGACCATCGCTGGAACACCTACCTGCTTCGCTAGCAGGATGTGCTCACGAGTTTGAGGCATAGGACCATCAGCCGCAGATACCACCAGGATGGCACCATCCATCTGAGCGGCGCCAGTGATCATGTTTTTCACATAGTCAGCGTGACCAGGGCAATCTACGTGAGCATAGTGACGATTGGCAGTCTCGTACTCTACGTGAGCTGTGTTAATAGTAATGCCCCGTGCCTTTTCTTCAGGTGCAGCATCAATTTGCTCATAGTTTCTAGCTGCTGCCTGACCCAGAGCAGCCAGGGTCATTGTGATTGCAGCAGTCAGAGTGGTTTTACCGTGGTCAACGTGACCAATAGTACCGATGTTAACGTGGGGTTTAGTCCGTTCAAACTTTGCGCGTGCCATGAGTTATGTGTTCCTCTTCCTGATTATGCGTTCCCTTTACTCTTCGCGATGATTGTTTCAGCCACATTGCGAGGTACCTCATCATACTGGCTGAATTCCATCGTAAATGTACCGCGGCCCTGAGTCATAGACCGGATGTCCGTGGCATATCCAAACATCTCAGCTAACGGAACCTTAGTGGTCACCTTAGCAATTCCCTGTTCAACGGTTTGGCCTTCAATCTGGCCTCGACGGGAAATGAGGTTACCCATGACGGAGCCAAGGAATTCCTCAGGAGCCTCAGCCTCAACTTTCATCACAGGTTCTAGTAGAACAGGGGATGCCTTCATTACAGCTTCTTTGATTGCCATTGAACCAGCAATCTTAAAAGCCATTTCTGAAGAATCCACGTCGTGATAAGAACCGTCTACCATCGTGACCTTTACATCAATCACTGGGTAGCCAGCCAGAATTCCAGACTCACAGGCTTCTTTCATGCCCTGTTCTGCTGGGGCAATGTACTCTTTAGGTACAGTACCACCAACAATCTTAGAGACAAACTCAAAGCCGCTGCCTGTTTCACCCGGTTGCAGTTCAATCACAACGTGACCGTACTGACCCTTACCACCGCTTTGGCGGATAAATTTGCCTTCAGCTTTAACTGCCTTGCGGATGGTTTCACGGTAAGCGACTTGGGGGGCACCTACATTGGCTTCCACCTTAAATTCCCGTAGCATGCGATCTACAAGAATTTCTAGGTGCAGCTCACCCATGCCAGCAATCACGGTTTGGTTGGTTTCAGGGTCAATGCTAACCCGGAAAGTTGGATCTTCTTCCGAAAGCGCTTTCAGGGCCTTTGAAAGCTTCTCCATGTCTTGCTTGGTTTTCGGCTCAACTGCCACCGAGATCACAGGCTCTGGGATGTAAAGAGATTCCAGGATTACAGGAGCATTTTCATCGCAAAGCGTGTCCCCAGTCAAGGTATCTGACAAGCCAGGAATAGCACCCAAGTCCCCAGCACGCAGTTCGTCTACATCAATCCGGTCATCCGCTTTCAAGATAATGAGGCGAGAGACGCGCTCTTTCTTGTTTTTGGAAGCGTTAAGGATGTAGGTACCTTTCTTCAAGACACCTGAGTAGACTCTAACGAAGGTTAACCGACCGACAAACTTATCGGACATTACCTTAAAGGCTAGAGCTGAGAACGGCTCACTGTCGCTTGGACCCCGCTCAACCGTTGATCCATCGGGCAGTGTTCCTTGAACAGGAGGAATATCGACTGGAGCAGGCAGGTAATCAATCACTGCGTCCAGCATTTGCTGCACACCTTTGTTTTTGAAGGCAGAGCCACAGAGCATCGGGACAATCATTCCAGCAATGGTCCCTTTACGGATCGCAGCTCGAATTTCCTCTTCCGTCAGCTCTTCACCATTTAGATACTTCTCGGTGAGCGTATCATCGGTTTCCGCAACAGACTCGATTAACTTGGTACGGAACTCCTCAGCCTGTTCCCGAAATTCCGCAGGAATTTCAGTTTCCTCAATGTCAGTTCCCAAGTCGTTTTTGTAAATGTGGGCACGCATGCGTACCAAATCTACAAGACCCTTGAAGTTTTCTTCAGTGCCAATGGGAATTTGCACTGGAACCGCATTGGCACGTAAGCGATCGCGGATCTGACCGTAAACCTTGAAGAAGTTAGCTCCCGTCCGATCCATTTTGTTGACAAAGACCATCCGAGGGACTTTGTAGCGATCGGCTTGCCGCCACACAGTTTCAGATTGAGGTTGAACTCCGCCTACTGAGCAAAAGACAGCAATAACGCCGTCTAATACCCGCATGGAGCGTTCCACTTCAATCGTGAAATCCACGTGACCCGGAGTGTCAATGATGTTGATCTTGTATTCAGGCTCGCCTGCTAAAGCTTTAGTCGGGTTTTTAGGATCGCGACGAGCCCAAGCAGTACTAATTGCGGCAGCAGTGATGGTAATGCCTCGCTCCCGCTCTTGTTCCATCCAGTCAGTTATAGCAGTTCCGTCATGGACTTCGCCAATCTTGTGAACTACACCGGAGTAGAACAAAATGCGCTCTGTTGTTGTAGTTTTGCCCGCATCAATGTGGGCAGCAATACCAATGTTGCGTACTCGCTCAAGCGGGGTGGTGCGTGACACAGCTACCTCCTTTATCTTTGCCGCAAAAAATTTGCGCTTCTGTTAAAATTCTATACTTTTGTTGCGGAAACCAGGGTTCGGAGATCAATACCGATAGTGGGCGAAAGCCTTATTCGCTTCAGCCATGCGGTGGGTTTCTTCGCGCTTACGAATTGCGCTGCCTGTTTCGTTAGCTGCATCCATCAACTCGTTCGCTAGTTTGCCAGCCATGGTTCTGCCAGCGCGTTGGCGAGCAAATTGGCTTAACCAGCGTAAAGCGAGGGCAGTACCTCTATCGGAGCGTACTTCCATAGGAACTTGATACGTTGCTCCCCCCACCCGACGAGCTTTGACCTCAACGAGAGGCGTTGCATTCCGCACTGCTCTTTCAAATAGCTCTAGAGGATCTGAGCCTGTCCGTTCCTCAATGGTCTTGAAGGCATCATAAACAATATGAGCAGCAACGGACTTCTTGCCACTTTGCATAATGCGCCGCATCATCATGCTGACTAGGCGGCTGTTGTATACAGAATCGGGAGGAACAGGACGTTTTTGAATAACAGTACGACGAGACATATTGAGCCTTCAGAGAAAGAATTGCGGAACTACTATTTTGAATGCAATGCGGAATTTATTTCAGTCAAAAGCGCTTAGGTCAAGCAAGAAGCAATACGACCATTGTATAGAATTGGCCAAACCAAAAGACCGAGATACTTCTCAAGCTTCTCTAGAGAGCTATATGGGATAGCCTAGCCTTCTAAGGCTGACAACTTAACCAATAATTGCTTCTTAAACGTCAACCTAATACCAGTGGCAAATCTAAGACCTACTTTTTCTTGGCAGTGGCACGCTTGGTACCGTACTTGGATCGACCTTGACGGCGGTCTTTGACTCCAGCGGTATCTAAGGTTCCACGGATGATGTGGTATCTCACACCAGGTAAGTCTTTAACCCGACCACCCCGGATCATGACCACAGAGTGTTCTTGCAAGTTGTGACCAATACCTGGAATATAAGCTGTCACCTCAAAACCAGAGGTGAGGCGAACCCTTGCGACTTTACGCAGGGCAGAGTTTGGCTTCTTAGGAGTAGTTGTGTAAACTCTTGTGCAAACGCCACGACGCTGAGGGCAACTCTTCAGAGCCGGGGATTTGGTTTTCTTCTGAACTTTCTGACGTTCGCTACGAATGAGTTGCTGGATAGTGGGCATGAGTAATGGCGTACGCGGCCTTTCGCTACTTCAACAAACAACAAATTCTAATCTTACCGAGATGATAGAGTCAATGTCAATTTTTTGGTGAGCAACCTCACATCTTGGAGACTCAGGCTTAAGTCAGTCACTTGCTGAGTCCTTACTGTATGCCAGTTATGGCTAGCCCTCAGGGAGACGTTTGTTAATTAAGACAAATTGTGAAGCTTAGCTAATTGAGAAGGAGTTACCACAACCACAGCTTTGAGTCGCGTTGGGGTTGTGAAAGCGAAATCCTCCGCCCATGAGGTCTTCTGAGTAATCTAAGCTTAAGCCATTTAAGAAGGTTAGGCTGGGACGGGCGATCGCAACTTGAATGCCATTGCAGTTATACAGCTCGTCATCAGGTCCAATGGCATCATCAAATTCTAGTGTGTAAGACATGCCAGAACAGCCACTGGGCTGCACTCCGAGGCGAAATATGGCGTTGGATTTGTGACACTTTTGCTTGAGTCGCAAAACTTCGTTAATGGCGGCTTGGCTGAGCTGAAGCATTTCTCACCAATTTTTTCAGTAACTGCTTTAAAAAATCTACAGCGCTAATAGTATCCTACTAGCGCTGCCAGCTTACTCAAGTTATTCAAGTGAGTTTGCCACTCAACTTGCCACTTAGATTTTTAGTTGCTACTCACTTTTGCAGCAGTACGGGCGTAATCATCTTGGAAGCGCACAATATCATCTTCTCCCAGGTACTCTCCGTTCTGGACTTCAATCAGAACGAGTGGAATGACTCCAGGGTTCTCTAAACGGTGGCTAGTACATTGTGGTACATAGGTGGACTGATTGCTGCACAAAACCAGGTCTTGGCCATCACAAGTGACTTTGGCGGTGCCAGAAACCACAATCCAGTGCTCACTACGATGATGATGCATTTGCAAGCTTAGGCGATGCCCTGGCTTGACCTCAATTCGCTTGATTTTGTAGCCTCGGCCCTCTTCTAGGATTGTGAAAGAACCCCAAGGGCGCAGTTCTGTGGCAGCGACTCCTTTGGTAGGACTTGGGGAGGATGTGGGGAAGGTAGATGCTTGGGGGGCTTCTTGAAGCTGGGCCACGATTTCTCTCCTAAATAACTGCTGCAAAGGATGGTTTGAAGAAGATTGAGAGGTGAGTCTCCCAATTTCTCGAAGCCACAAGTTTGGCCTGCAGGCAAACATAGCAAATGTGGCTGGGGTACTGTCACCCATAAGGGAGAAGAACGAGCAAATTCACATCAAGTCTTTATTCACCTCATAGGAGCTTCAAGTCAGCTTTAACTTTATTTGAAAAGGGTAGTTAAAAATGCTTATGGGTTTGGTTGGATAAAGACTCCGATGCCGTTATGCACTCGGGCTGCGGTTTGAGGAGGACGATTGAGGATTTGACCACCTAGATACAAGGTTGTGGAGCTACCACCATCTAGGTTCAGGGCATCGATCGCTCCCATTTGTTGCATCAGTTGAGCTGTCTCGCTCAGGGTAGGGCCAACCCCACCGACTCGATTGTGAACCGTCGCTATCATTAAGGTGCCCTCTCCGTTGGTGCCAATTACACTACGGACAGCCCGTTCCTGAATAAAGGCATCGCTAAACTTTTCTGCTTTAGCGTCTAGGACGATTTGCCGATTCTGCACGAGTAGCGGACCAGCACCCATAATCTGGGAATAACGAGCAAAATCAGTGGGTAGAGTTTCGCTCTCTAACTGAACCACGGTGTTATTGGGTAAAGCAGTAGCAGCGTTCCGGTTAGCTCGAAAGGTGAGTAGATAGCCGTCAGCGGGGATCGCAAAGGCACCTTTACCTGCTCCTTCAGATGGCTGTTGGCCTATCACTTGGTTGTTGCGAACGGTGACAATGATTTCGTTGTCAGTCAGTGGCGTGTAAGTGTTTCCCCAAAGTGAGTTGTAGCGAGCAATTCCTGCTTGCACGTAGCCACTATTGACCGACAAGACGGGTAGCTGTTGTCCTGTTGATGTGCTAAGCGTTTCTTGAAGTGTGAGGCGATCGATTTTTACCTCTCCTGCTTCATTCCAGGCGATCGCCCCCCGGTTGAGAATGGGGCTGGATACCCAACTGCTGTTTTGTCGAATTGCACCCAGTGGCAACTGATTTTTGCGATTAAAAAAGCCACCATTGATAGCCGCAGCGACTTGCCAACGCTGAGCGGTTTGTACGAGGGGAGCAATCCCCATAAGGGAACTGGGGTCGCTCCAAATTGGCCCCAATTTTAATCCGGGCTGGCGTAAGTTCACTGAGAGCCAAACCACTGGGAAGCGGGAACTACCAAGCGTGAGAAATTGCTGTTGCCAATGTAATCCCGGAGCCCACAAGATATTTCGTTCTACCATAGCGTCGGGTCTGAGATCGATGATGAGCCGATTGGGCTGAGGTAAAGTCGAAAATTGCGGTTGCAAACCCGCAGGAATCTCAAGTCGCAATGCTAGCTTGTTTTGAACGGCTTCCAGTTTTAGAGGAATACCTGGTGGAGGTGCCGTTACCTGGGGTGTCGCTATCTGAGGGCGAGTGGGACGAGGCGGGGGAGTGCTGGATGTGGGTCGGACAGAGGCGGGCTTAAAACGCTGGAGTAAGGCTGGATCAGCGGTTGCGTTTAGCGTCACGCTCAGAGTCTGACCTTGCAGATCGACTTGCCAAGGCGTGGGGCGATCTAGATCAATCACGATGCGATTGCCCCAAGTTTGACGACCTTGCCGAATGGAGGTCAATTTGGATGGAGGAGCGGTAACGAGCAGCGTGCTACCCGACGGTCTTACTTGCCAACCAGCCTGAGCTGCTAGCTCTGTAATATCTAAGTAGCGATATTGCTGACTATGGCGAACAGCCAAGTTGAGGGGGTTGGAGGTGGGGCTAGAGAACCACTGCACAGGTTGCTGGAGGGAATCATTTGTATTTAGCAAATCCACTCCAGTCGTGCGAAGTAGCCCTGTGTCACTAATTCCTGTACGAATTTGATTGTTACTAGGGGCAGATTGCCATTGGCTCCAAGCCACAGGCCAGGTTTGCCCATTTAGCGAGATTTGTGTTCCCTGCTGCAATAACCGAGGAGAGGGAGAGACAGTTGAGCTGCTGGGCGATCGCGGAGTGGCAGGAGCGGGCTGGTTCGATTGCGCGATCGCGGCGGGTACGGCCCCACTCTCTACTCTGCCTACAAAAGCACTTATTAGGAGGTAGGACAGCGCTAGTAGGGGTGAAAGTACAAATTTGAAAGCAAGATGGGGGTAGCGGGGGGCAGGTTTAGCGAGCAACCGCTGACTGGAGGTTTTAGCGTTAAGCACGATGATTTGAGGAATCCTGAGTTAAACGAGCACTGCCGAGACAAATTCTGACTTTAACGACTGAATTTTAGAGGGCGATCGCGAAGCTTACAGTTTTTTGATCCTTAAATTTTCACTTCTTGATTTTCCGTAAGGATGACTGAGGTCTCACACAAATCAGCAGACACTTGAGTCCCTCTATCAGGAAATAGTGACTTCGTTTTTGGTACCAAGTTTCATAATGAAGATATGGGACTATAAGTCGGCATGAGATTGTTGTGCTTAATACAAGCTCTGCTGTAGTCTTTAAAGTTGCTTGAAAAATAGGGAACCAGCCTGGGCAAGAAAAGGCATGTAGTCTGACAAGCCGTAACGGATACGGTAGAGGTTGGGGATTGTCAGATTCAGATACCTTCTATAATATTTTTACTCCGGCTCCCTATGAAAACCCTTAGCGACGGGGGTGTTAGGTATTGTTTCATGGCACCAGTAACTTGGATTCGCAAGAAGAATTTTACCTGTCACCAGCACAACTTAAGTGGGGCCAAGGGGCTGAATTAAATAGCTTTCGAAGTTTGCCAGCCAGGCTGATGGGAAGCGCAGGTTTGGAGCCAAACCACTAAAGGCAGTGTCTTGACTTACCTCAAGCTCATGAACTGCCGGAGGGTTAAGTACGTTCTTAAATTCAATTGGGTACGGACTTTGCCTTTGCTCGTGGCTTCTATTAATGTGCAGCTTCTTGCTGTAGCACTTACCGCACCCAATCAAACCAGTTTTTAACTCCAGAGGACTTTACACAGCCTTAGCCAATGAACGAAGCGAGCCATCCCATGGATAACGTGAGTGTGAATTTGAACCAGCAATTAAATCAGGGATTAGAAGCAGGCTACTCCGGCCAACGTTGGTTGGTTGAGGAGCGAGATGCTTGTGGCGTTGGTTTCATTGCGGATCTCCAAGGTCGAGCTACCCACTCTTTAGTGGCTAAGGCGTTGTCAGCTCTGGAGTGTTTAGAACATCGTGGCGGTTGTAGTGCCGACCAAGATTCTGGGGATGGAGCAGGGTTAATGACTGCCATCCCTTGGGAATTGATGCAGCAGTCTCTTACGGAGATGGGAGTGTCAGCTGCTGCACCTGAGCGGACGGGAGTAGGCATGCTCTTTTTGCCTCAAGATCCCTCAGCCGCCGCTAAAGCTCGTCAGATTGTCGAAAAAATTGCTCAAGAAGAGTCTCTAACGCTGTTAGGGTGGCGCTTGGTTCCTGTTCAGCCTGAGGTGTTAGGCGTTCAAGCGAAGGAAAATCAACCTCGAATCGAGCAAGTGTTGGTACAGGCTGAGAGCCTGACTGGGGATGAGCTAGAGCGTAAGCTTTACCTCGTGCGTAAGCGGATTGAGCAGGCAGTTGCGATCGCTCTCCATGAATCTTCTGGCCCTAGCGAGTATGACTCGTTGAGAGATTTTTATGTTTGCTCCTTCTCTAGCCGCACCCTTATTTACAAGGGAATGGTGCGATCGGCAGTTCTGGGAGATTTTTACACCGACCTGAAGCAGCCTGCTTACCAAAGTGTGTTTGCGGTGTATCACCGTCGCTTTAGCACCAATACCTTGCCTAAGTGGCCACTGGCGCAACCGATGCGCTTCTTGGGTCACAACGGTGAAATCAATACCTTGCTCGGCAACATTAACTGGATGGTGGCACGGGAAGCAGATTTGGCTCATGCGACTTGGGGCGATCGCCTGCAAGACCTTAAGCCTGTAGTCAACCCAGATAACAGTGACTCTGCGACGCTGGACAACGTCATGGAATTGCTGGTGCAATCGGGACGCAGCCCGGCGGCAGCTTTGATGATCATGGTGCCAGAGGCTTACAAGAATCAGCCAGATTTGGCTAACTATCCGGAAATTGTTGGTTTCTACGAGTACTACAGCGGCATTCAAGAACCTTGGGATGGCCCAGCACTGCTAGTCTTCAGTGATGGCAAGAAAGTAGGTGCGACGCTAGACCGTAACGGTTTACGTCCCGCTCGCTATAGCATCACCAAAGATGGTTTTGTAGTGGTGGCTTCGGAAGCGGGTGTGGTGGATCTGCCAGAAGCAGAGATTGTAGAGAAAGGACGCCTTGGCCCTGGGCAAATGATTTCGGTGGATTTGGGCACTCATGAAGTCCTGAAGAACTGGCAGATTAAGCAACGAGTGGCTCAAGCTCATCCTTATAGCGAGTGGCTCCAGCAAAACCGTCAAAATTTGCAGGCTCAACCCTTTGCAGATACCGCCCAAATGGACGGTCAGATGCTGTTGCGGCACCAAGTGGCCTTTGGCTACAGCTCTGAAGACGTGGAAATGATCATCGAGTCGATGGCGGCTCAAGGGAAAGAACCTACCTTCTCAATGGGTGACGATATTCCACTGGCAGTGCTGTCTGAGAAGCCCCGTCTGCTCTACGATTACTTTAAGCAGCGCTTCGCTCAAGTGACCAACCCCCCGATTGACCCCCTGCGTGAGAGTTTGGTCATGTCTTTGACCATGCAGCTGGGTGAGCGGGGTAACTTGCTGGAAGCCAAGCCAGAGTCGGCTCGCCAGCTGAAGCTAGAATCTCCAGTGCTGAATGAGGTAGAGCTAGAGCAAATCAAGCAGTCTGGGTTTGAAACAGCGTCACTGTCTACCTTGTTTGCCATCTCCGCAGGGCCAGAAGGGTTACAACGAGCGGTAAATGCTCTCTGTCAGCAAGCGGTAGAAGCGGTTCGTGCGGGTAAAAAGGTTCTGGTTTTGAGCGATCGCAACCAGGAAGGTAGTTCACAGCTAACGGCAGAGCACAGCTACATTCCACCTTTGCTAGCAGTGGGTGCAGTCCATCACCACCTGATTCGTCAAGGCTTGCGGATGAAAGCATCCTTGATTGTGGATACAGCCCAATGCTGGAGCACCCATCACTTCGCTTGCTTGATTGGCTATGGAGCCAGTGCGGTCTGCCCTTACCTAGCACTAGAAACTGTGCGTCATTGGTGGTCTGATTCTAAGACTCAAGCCATGATGCAGCGCGGCAAGATCGAGGTTTCTACACTGAATGGTGCTCAGGATAACTTCCGTAAGGCAGTCGAAGCGGGCTTGCTGAAGATTCTTTCCAAGATGGGGATCTCGCTTTTGGCTAGCTACCACGGGGCGCAAATCTTTGAAGCGATTGGGATCGGTTCGGATCTGTTACATCTAGGCTTCTCTGGCACCACCTCCCGGTTGGGTGGCCTCAGTGTCGCGGAGTTAGCCAATGAGGTCATTTCCTTCCATTGCCGCGCTTTCCCCGAACTCACCGCCAAGAAGCCAGAAAACTACGGCTTTGTGCAATACCGTCCGGGTGGTGAATACCACATGAACAACCCGGAAATGGTCAAAACGTTGCATAAAGCGGTAGCCGATAAGAGCTACGACCATTACGACTTGTACCAGCAGCATCTCAGCAACCGTCCGATTACGGCTCTGCGGGATCTGCTCGACTTCAAGAGCGATCGCCCTTCAATTCCTTTAGAGGAAGTGGAGTCTGTCGCTGACATCATGCAACGCTTTTGCACGGGCGGCATGTCCTTGGGCGCACTCTCGCGGGAAGCCCATGAAACGTTGGCGATCGCGATGAACCGAATTGGCGGCAAATCCAACTCTGGTGAAGGCGGCGAAGATCCGGTACGTTACCACCCCCTCAACGATGTGGATGAAAACGGCAACTCGCCTACGTTACCCCACTTAAAAGGGCTGAGAAATGGAGACACCGCCAGCTCCTCAATTAAACAAGTTGCCTCGGGTCGCTTTGGTGTGACCCCGGAGTACCTCGCCAGTGCTAAGCAGATTGAGATCAAGATGGCTCAAGGGGCGAAGCCTGGGGAAGGGGGTCAACTGCCTGGGAAGAAAGTCAGCCCCTACATCGCGATGTTGCGACGCTCCAAGCCTGGAGTGACCCTGATTTCTCCGCCGCCTCACCATGACATCTACTCAATCGAAGATTTGGCCCAGTTAATCTTTGATCTGCACCAGATTAGCCCCACGGCTCAAGTTTCGGTGAAGCTGGTAGCTGAGATTGGGATTGGTACTGTTGCGGCTGGTGTGGCTAAAGCCAACGCTGACATCATCCAAATTTCGGGTCACGATGGCGGTACAGGCGCTTCTCCCCTCAGCTCAATTAAGCATGCAGGTGGGCCTTGGGAACTCGGTCTGACCGAAGTGCATCGCGTCCTAATGGAAAATCAACTGCGCGATCGGGTGATTCTGCGGGTGGATGGTGGCCTCAAGGCAGGTTGGGATGTGCTAATTGCAGCGCTGATGGGAGCCGAGGAGTTTGGCTTCGGTTCGATCGCGATGATTGCTGAAGGTTGCATCATGGCGCGGATCTGCCACACTAACAACTGTCCCGTGGGTGTCGCGACGCAGCGGGAAGAACTCCGCAAGCGCTTTACTGGCACACCGGAGCATGTAGTCAACTTCTTCTACTTCATCGCAGAAGAAGTGCGATCGCTGTTGGCGAGACTTGGCTATCGCTCTTTGGATGAAGTGATTGGTCGGGCAGATTTGTTGGCAGTACGAGGAGGCGCGAAGCTGACCAAGACACAATCGCTGAACCTGAATTGCTTGACTCAACTGCCTGACACCCGTGAGAACCGAGCTTGGTTGCAACACGAGTCGGTACATAGCAATGGCCCAGTGCTCGATGATCAGTTATTAGCTGATGTTGAGATTCAAGCGGCGATCGCGAATCAGGGTAGCGTGACGAAAGAGGTCATGGTTATCAATACTGACCGGACTGTCGGCACACGCTTGTCTGGGGCGATCGCGAAGAAGTATGGCGATTCTGGATTTGAAGGTCAAATTACCCTCAATTTCAAAGGCAGTGCGGGCCAAAGCTTTGGTGCCTTTAACTTACCGGGTATGACGCTAAACCTGGAAGGCGAAGCGAATGACTATGTGGGTAAGGGCATGCACGGTGGTGAAATTGTGATCAAGTCACCTGCTGCTGCCACTTATGATCCCGCATTAAACGTGATTGTAGGTAACACTTGCCTCTATGGCTCGACGGGTGGCACTCTGTTTGCCAACGGTCAAGCAGGTGAACGCTTTGCAGTGCGGAACTCCAAAGGTCAAGCAGTGATCGAAGGGGCGGGTGACCACTGCTGCGAATACATGACGGGTGGCACTATTGTTGTTCTCGGTCGAGTGGGTCGCAACGTGGGCGCTGGCATGACAGGTGGCTTGGCTTACTTCTTGGATGAAGATGGCAGCTTCCCCACCAAGGTCAACCCCGAAATCGTGAAAGTGCAGCGGGTGATTGCTCCGGTTGGTGAACAACAACTCCGCGACTTAATTGAAGCCCATGCAGAACGGACAGGTAGCCAGAAAGCTAAAGCAATTTTGGCGAACTGGTCAGAGTCTTTATCTAAGTTCTGGCAAGTGGTACCACCTTCTGAAGCAGACAGCCCAGAAGCAAATCCTGATGCTGCAACTGAAAAAGTGTTGAGTTCTGTGCAGTAAAAAAGCGGGCGATTGTTAAGGCGATCGCTCACTAAAATCATTAATTAGGGGTTAGTACTAAAACTAGCCCCTATTTTTTTGTGATATTTTCAGCCTGCATTGGAGCTAGACGCGGGAGCTTAGGAGATCTTAGGCTTTGAGTTGTCTGAGCAGAGGCTATATTCAAGACATCAGTTCTTGTGGGAAACCATGATGCATCAGGTTCACTTGAAAGAAGCTGAAACTCGACTGGCGGAGCTAATTGAAGAAGCCGCATGTGGGGAAGAAGTCGTTATCATCCGTAACGATGGGACATCTTTCAAGATTGTGCCGATTAGCGGAGTCAAAACTACTCCTAAGTTTGGGAGTGCTAAGGGCTTAGTGAAAATGCCGGATGATTTTGACGAGCCGTTGGAGGGCTTTGAGGAATACAGTCCATGAAGTTCCTGCTCGATACGCATACATTCTTATGGTTTATTGAGGGCCATCCAAATCTCAGTGATGTAGCGAGGGATGTGATCGAAGATCCAGGGAACCAAAGATTTTTGAGCATTGCAACTCTTTGGGAGATGTCAATTAAGGTGAGTATTGGCAAACTGGAACTTGGAATTACATTAACAGAGTTAGTTAAGCGTCACGTGTACAGAAATGCCATTGAGTTACTCGAAATACAGCCAGAACATCTAGATGAATTGGCCAAGCTACCTTTTCACCACAAAGATCCTTTTGATCTGCTGATCATTGCTCAGAGTTTGGCAGAGAACCTAGCTGTAGTGACGAAAGACAGTGCTTTTAGAAGTTACCCTGTCACAATCCTGTGGTGAGTTCTGTGATGAGCTAACGAAAATTGTTGCACCAGAACGTTAGGATTTGATATGCAATCACTCATATATTACTTTTTAATGAGATGGAGCAAAAAATTCAGAAGTGGAATAAATGGCTACAGGTGCTTCGACAAGAAATAACCAAACTTATACAGTCAAATTATATTTACGCAGAAACACGAGAAATTGTAATTGCAAACCCAGATATTAATAACTCTAATATCTTCTACGACTGGCTTACAAGGAATTATGTGTGCACAACGCTTATGGGAATTAGAAGGCAGCTAGATGAGCACTCAGATTCTATTTCTCTTGTAAAGTTTTTGCGTGATTTGCAAATTAACAATACATTGCTAACAAGAAAAAGACACCTTACTCTCTACTCAAAAGACATGCAGAGTTTGGGTAATAATATATTTAACAAACTTGCAGGTGAGTCTTCAAATTTGTTCCCTAAAGAGTCTATAGAATTCGATTTGCACCGCCTTGAAAAAATTAAAGACGTTCATTCAAGGCTCATTGATCGAAGAATTGCACATTATGAAAAAATAGCTAAAGTTCCAAGCGATGGAACTTTTCAAGACCTAAATAATGATATTGCGATTTTTGAGGAAATATTTAAAAATTATTTTTTACTGCTTACTGCCAATGATATTGAACTATTGCCAGTTCTTCAGTATGACTGGCTTTTTATTTTTAAGCAGTCTTGGCTTCCTGCTAATAATAAGGAACTGAGCAAAGATGATTAATGCTAAGCCTAGTGTATTGGTTTTCAATAAAAAGTCTATAATTTCCTTCTGTAGATAATTTGCAATGGTACAAACTCCAGCAAAACTGATAACTATAGAGAAGTTTTTGAAGCTGCCAGAAACCAAACCTGCTAGCGAATATATCGACGGGAAAATTATTCAGAAGCCGATGCCGCAGGGTAAGCACAGCACGATTCAGACTGAGTTTTCTACTACTGTTAATTCTGTTTTGAAACCCGGACGGATTGCGCGAGCCTTCTCAGAGTTACGGTGCACATTTGGCGATCGCTCAACTGTTCCAGATGTGTCTGTGTTTACTTGGGAAAGAATTCCTCGTGACGAGAATGGCGAAATTGCCAATACCTTTGCGATCGCCCCAGATTGGACAATTGAAATTCTCTCACCTGATCAAAGCCAAACCAAAGTCACTAAAAATATTCTGCATTGTCTCAATCACGGAACCCAAATGGGTTGGCTGATCGATCCAGACGAGCAAACTGTATTTGTTTATCTTCCCAAGCAGCAACCAGAAGTTTTTGATGAAGCAGAGCAAAAAATTCCAGTTCCCTCTTTTGCTAGTGAGCTGAATTTAAGTGTGGGAAATGTGTTTGGTTGGTTATTGGAATAGCAGCCGTAAACGTAACAATACGACAGATGAAAAAGAGGAGCAACAAATATACATGCCACTCCTCCTAAATTAAGGTTGAATAAAGTTGAATAAATTACTCTGCTAAGCTGATTTTTTGTAGCCAATTTTAAGTATTAGCAGCAGTGGAAACCCGCTCGTGATAGAGTGCCACAATTCGATCGCACACTTCTGAAATAGTTAGACCATCGGTATTAATTTCGATCGCGTCTACTGCTT
The DNA here is from genome assembly GCA_019358975.1 of Trichocoleus desertorum ATA4-8-CV12. Taxonomy (NCBI): domain Bacteria; kingdom Bacillati; phylum Cyanobacteriota; class Cyanophyceae; order Leptolyngbyales; family Trichocoleusaceae; genus Trichocoleus; species Trichocoleus desertorum. Next base: position 32,923 of record JAHHIL010000011.1, on the reverse strand, counting down.
TTTGAAGTGGTGCTAAAGTGCGGGTGCTGTCCTTGCGATCGCGCTCATAAATCAGCCGTTCTAGTTCATCCAGGCTGATGTCACCCTTGCCTTGATTTTTCAGGTCTTGTTGGCGACGACGGGCGCGTTCTTGCACGGAAGCCGTCAAAAAGATTTTAAGTTCCGCATCAGGGAAAACGTGGGTGCCAATATCACGACCCTCGATCGCAATGCCACCTTTGCGGCCATAACGCTGCTGTTGCTTCACCAGTTCTTTACGGACGGCAGGTTGAGCCGCGATCGCCGAGACATTAGAAGTGACTTCCAGGTCACGAATGGCCTCTGTCACTTCCTGCTGATCAATCCAGACTCTGACTGGTTCTGCTGGAGTTTCTCCTGGTACGAGTTGAATTTCGCACTTACTCACCAGTTCTGCAATCGCGGGTTCATCTTGAATGCCAATCCCCGATTGCAGCACCCGCCAAGTCAAAGCTCGGTACATGGCTCCCGTGTCTAAATAAAGCAGCCCTAACGTCTGAGCAATCTGACGAGTCACCGTCGATTTACCTGCACCCGCAGGGCCATCGATCGCTACGATCGGCTGACGGTCTTGCAAAACTACATTGTCAATCAAGCGAGTTGAACCTAAGCGGGCCGCGATCGCCAGCAATCCTGCTTCGTCAACTTTATCTAAGGGAGCCATCGTCATGGGATGCACTAATTCAATGTATTCAGGTTTGATCGGCACAGTTGCCAATTCTACCTTGACCGCATCAATTAGTGCACTCGTGTCTCTCTCACCCGTTTGAAATTGTTGTTTCGCCCGCTGCAAACTTCGATATATTGCCGCTGCTTGTTCGCGTTCCTGCTCGGAGAGGTACTGGTTGCGAGAGCTGAGAGCCAATCCACTTGCCTCCCGCACCGTCGGACAACCCACAACTTTGACGGGAATATTCAAATCGTGCACGAGCCGCTGAATAATTGCCAGTTGTTGAGCATCTTTGCGGCCAAAATAGGCGCGATCGGGCTGAACGAGTTGTAATAGCTTTGTGACTACCGTGGCCACTCCTTGAAAGTGTCCCAAGCGAGCGCGACCACACAAAGTAGCAGTCATAGACTGGGGAGGTACAACTTGAGTGACTAGTTCTTGCTGATGGGAGTAGGCTGAGCCATACAACTCTTCAGCGGTAGGCGCAAAGATGGCATCAACTCCAGCTTGCTCACATAGATTCTGGTCTGTTTCTAAGGTACGAGGATACTGCTGGAAATCTTCCGTAGGCCCAAACTGCAACGGATTGACAAAGATGCTCACAACGACGAGAGCATTTTCCTGACGAGCCCGCTGGATCAGGCTCAAATGGCCTTGGTGCAAAGCTCCCATAGTTGGCACTAAACCCACAGTTGCCGCAGGTGCCAGAGACGAGGCATCGCTAATAGGCTGTTCTCGTTTCAACGCATATTGCTGAGATCGATGTAGCTCTAGATAGCACCGCAATCCCGCTACCGTTGTAAACAGACGCACCAATCCCCCTAGGTTGATTACCAAAGCTCCGCCTACTAGTTTAGGAATTCATTTCCGGTCTGTGTCAGTTTAATTGCTAGCTGTGACAGTTCTTTGGGTATCCATCACATCAAGACGCACTGGAGCCACACCACTGTGAATCAAACCTAGAACCTGAGCCGCCGCAGCAGAGAGATCAATGACGCGATCGAACGCGTAAGGGCCGCGATCGTTAATGCGTACCACGACCGAGCGGCCATTGTCGAGATTGGTGACTCGCACTTTAGTGCCAAAAGGGAGGTCACGATGGGCTGCTGTGAGAGCATTTTGGTTGAAGATTTCGCCGCTGGCACTGCGATTGCCATTGAAACCAGGGCCATACCAAGACGCCCATCCCTTGACGTGAAACTTGACTGAGCCGACTGCGATCGTTTGCTCTCGCTTAACTGGGCGACCCGAAACTTCTCGCAAAGGAACGGCATTACCCAGCAGGCGTCGTAAGCGGTTGGTGGCTTGGAGCGCATCGTTAGCCAAGTCACGGGTGGTATCTGGCAGGGTAGTGGTGGTATCCAGCGTAACTAAGATATTGCCGTTGGCTTTGATCAAATAGCGATCGCCGGGTGCGCCTGTAGCACTAGGTTTAGCGTCCCAGTTAACAGTAATCTTGTCGGCATCTAACCCATTCCAGCTCATTTGATTAATCTGAGCAGCAACGGCGGTGGCGCGCCATAGGGGATCGTCGGCGTTGTCTAGGGGAGTGTTGTTGAAAGTTGAGGTAGTAGCGATCGCGCCTGTCTTGGTGCCCCCACTCTGTTTGACTGTTTCAGCTTCTACAGATATTGCTTGGCGACTCGCTACTTTGACTGGATTGGCGATCGCTAAACTTTTGTTGTGCTCGTCAGCTTCGTAATCTGCTGGGGTTTTGGTCGTGGCTAAAAAGGTCAAAACAGGAATGTCTCGGACATAAAGCGTTGCAGCTTTGCGACCTGCCACTTCATGGGCTTGAATTTTTGCGATCAGCGTATTTTTGTTTGGGGTTGAAGATTGGCGTTCTCCAACTTTGACTACTTCTGTCGCTTGAGTGGGTTGTGACTGTGCTAGTTTAATCGCAGATTGCTTCTCTGCCTGCTGGTTTAGTAAGGTTGGCTGGCTAGCAGCAGAGCTGTTTTTAGGACTAAGCTCGATCGCTCCAGCGGAACCTGGTAGAGAGGGAGATAAAGCAGCTACCAACAGGGCAACAGTGACACGACTCCGAAATCGTTGATTCATAAATCCATGTAAAGGGCATTGGAAAGCCGAGCTCGATGGTTGCAAATCAGCCGTAAAAAACAGGTTTAATTAAGCGGCGCAACTCGTACTCGTTCCGTGTTTATTTTCTGTCTTGGAACTGCAACAGAGTAACACGAAGTTTTTGCCTTGGGGATCAGGGTGTTACGGAGGCTGTCTAGAATTTTATTAAAACTTTATATTGAAAAAGTAGCTGGAATGCTCTGGAGAAAAGGCTTTCAGTCTTTTAGCTATTTCAGGGTGCTTCATCAAAAATTTACATAAACTTCATGCTAGATGTGAATTATTTTTTGCCCAAATTCGTATCTGGTAAGCGATCGCAGAATTTCATTTCAGCCTGCGATCGCAAGACCAATGGCGAGTAGAATACATCCTGCAACTAGCACGAGAAGTACGTCGTTTCATGGATTATCGAGAAGCTGGGGTTGATGTCGAAGCAGGCCGAGCCTTTGTGCAGCAAATTCGCGGCATGGTCGAGAGTACTTATCGACCGGGTGTACTAGGAAAATTTGGTGGTTTCAGCGGTTTATTTCAAATTCCGGCAGGTTATCATGAGCCGATTTTGGTGTCTGGCACAGATGGGGTTGGCACTAAATTAAAGATTGCTCAGGTGGCAAATCGTCACGATACGGTCGGGATTGACTTGGTGGCGATGTGTGTCAATGATGTGCTGACTTCTGGAGCCGAACCGCTATTTTTTCTGGATTATTTAGCCACAGGGCATTTAGAGCCAGAGCAGTTAGCTCAGGTGGTGTCTGGCGTTAGTGAAGGTTGCCGTCAAGCGGGATGCGCCTTATTGGGAGGAGAAACCGCAGAAATGCCAGGTTTTTACCAGCCAGGAGACTATGATTTGGCAGGCTTTTGTGTCGGTGTGGTGGAGAAAAGCCAACTGCTAGATGGCTCGCAAGTCCAAATTGGGGATGTGGCGATCGGCTTGGCTAGCCAAGGAGTGCACAGCAACGGTTTTAGCTTGGTGCGCAAAATCATTAGCGATCGCGGCTTTAGCTGGGATGACCGTCCGGAACTATTAGGGGGACAAACTTTAGCAGAGGCATTGCTCACCCCGACCCAGATCTATGTCAAACCCGTATTGGCGGCACGACAGGCTGGACTGACAATTCATGGTTTGGCTCACATTACGGGCGGCGGCTTGCCAGAAAATCTCCCCCGATGTTTAGGCGAAGGTCAAGCTGTTTATCTCGACCCCAGCCGTTGGCCTGTTTTACCTGTGTTTCAGTGGTTGGCGACTACTGGAGAAGTCAGCGAGGTCGCCATGTTTAATACGTTCAACATGGGGATTGGCTTGGTAGTGATTGTGCCGCCTGAGCAAGCTGAGCAGACGATCCAGTGGTTTACCTCGCAGAACCTGGCAGCTTATGCGATTGGGGAAGTTGTGACGGGTGCTGGTGAACTAACTGGGTTGCCAGAATAACCGCTGCTGGTAAATTGCACTAAATATATAAAGACAAAATGCGATCGCTCTCTGGTTCAATCACAGGCGATCGCGTTTTTGTTGGTTTAGATATCTCTAACACTCACGTCAGTTGAATCAAGAGATCATGAATCTTGTAGGAGTCTACTTGTAGAGCCAGAGGCGTTTGCTTAAACTGCCCTTAAGCGTGCATCTCACACTCTCATGTCTCCACTGACGATTTCTGAAACTCTAATTCATTACTTTACCTTCGTGGGCCCTGATGGTTGTCTGAGACAAGGAATGCGAAGCGGGGGGCAGTTGTATAGCTATGTCGCTTCATTTCCAATAGCCTGCCAAAACCAGGCTTACGCTTTGGCTTACGGGTTATCAGAGTACCACCAGCAAATTGTCATTACTGACTCCGACAGCGGCTACAACGTCTGGAAGGAACTGCGATCGCTGCATCAGCCAACTTTAACTCAACCTGAAAAGTCATCAATTCTGCCTGCCCAGTACCGACGTTGTTAGATTACGGTGGGTCGCCACAGATATTCCCGTAAATTAATCTTTCCTTCGGCGCTAAATTGAATGCCTTCTGCTTCTAAGAGCGATCGCTGTACGTGGTCAGAACCCAAACGTAGGGGTGATTCTGACACTTCACCTTTGGCATTAATCACGCGATGCCAAGGGATATCTGAATTTTTATCAACTCGGTAAAGCGCGTATCCCACCAAACGAGCTTTGCCATATAACTCCGCTAACTCAGCTACCTGGCCATAAGTAGCAACTTTTCCGGTAGGAATTTGACGCACGATCGCATAAATACGGTTGTAGACAGACACTTTTAATGATCTAGGCTGGAGAAAGAAACAGTCAGAAAGTCAGGAACCTATTACAAGGTTGGCTTTTCTGTCAATACCTGAGGTCGTAGGAGTCAGTAAGATAGACTCCAGCCTCGTTGCTACTAGCAATCAGAGACTAAATAAGAGGCGTTGTCCCACCGCAAGTTTTACCAAGTTTTTTCGTTGTCTGCACTTGTGTTTGTGCTCGTCAAAGTTTTGCGTCAATTCCTCATTCGAGCTTTGGATTTATGGCTTCCTCAATTCGTTTCTTGATGTGTTCACCAGATCACTACGAGGTGGACTATGTAATTAATCCTTGGATGGAAGGAAATGTTCACCGCTCCTCTCGCGATCGCGCTGCCGACCAGTGGGAGCACCTATTTCATCTAATCAAAGAATACGCGATCGTCGATTTGATTCAGCCTCAGATCGGGGTTCCAGACATAGTGTTTACGGCCAATGCGGGTTTGGTCTTAGGTGACACTGTGGTCTTAAGTCGCTTTTTTCATAAAGAACGGCAAGCTGAAGAACCCTTCTTCAAGCAGTGGTTTATCGAGAAGGGGTACACTGTCCATGAATTGCCGAAAGAACTGCCGTTCGAGGGAGCAGGAGATGCCTTACTCGATCGCGAGGGGCGCTGGTTGTGGGCGGGGTATGGGTTCCGCTCCGAACTCGATTCCCATCCTTATTTAGCCAAGTGGTTAGACATTGAAGTGCTGTCGCTGCGCCTCATGGATGAGCGCTTCTATCACCTCGATACTTGCTTCTGCCCGCTCAGCCAAGGCTATTTGCTCTACTATCCCCCTGCCTTTGACGCTTATTCCAACCGTGTGATTGAAATGCGGGTGCCTGAGGAGAAGCGGATTCCTCTTGCTGAAGCCGATGCTGTGAATTTCGCTTGCAACGCGGTGAATGTAGATCACAGAGTGATCTTGAACAAAGCCAGTGATGGCCTAAAACAACGTCTGGCTGATAAAGGCTTTGAAGTGCTGGAAACACCACTAACTGAGTTTCTCAAAGCGGGGGGGGCAGCCAAGTGCTTAACCCTACGTGTCACCGAACCTGTCCGAGTTGAAGTTCATGCCCGTGCCACGGTAGAGAGCCGTGTGATTCGCATAGACGGTCACTTACTCGATTCTGGCTTGATCAATCGCGCCCTAGATTTAATTGTGGAAGCAGGCGGTAGCTTCCAAGTGCTCAACTTCAACTTGGGTGAACAGCGCCAAAGCACTTCTTCGGCGGAAGTGAAAGTGTCGGCTCCCTCCCATGAAGTCATGGAAACAATCATGACGCAGTTGATTGATCTGGGCGCTGTGCCACCTCCACAAGAAGCCTGTGATATCAACTTTGAAGTGGTGACTCAAGCGGGAGTATCTCCTGATGACTTTTATGTCACCACGATTTACCCCACAGAAGTGCGAGTGGAGTGCCAGTGGGTGAAGGTACAAAAACAGCGGATGGATGCGGCGATCGTGTTGCATTCAACTCCCACAGGCCCAGTTGCGGAATGCAGACTGCTGCGAGATTTGGCCGTAGGCGATCGCGTCGTTGTCGGCGTGGAAGGGATTCGTACCATCCGGAAGACAGAATCTCGCGAGCAGCGTAATGTGCAAGAGTTTAGCTTCATGGGAGCAGGTGTTTCTAGTGAACGTCGCGTTGAGCTTGTGGTGGAGCAGATTGCCTGGGAGTTACGCAAGATTCGAGACCAAGGTGGCAAAGTAGTAGTCACAGCGGGGCCAGTGGTAATCCATACAGGCGGAGGCGAGCATCTAGCCCATCTAATCCGCCAAGGATATGTGCAAGCTCTGTTGGGTGGCAATGCGATCGCCGTTCATGACATTGAGCAATCTATGATGGGCACCTCCTTGGGTGTGGATATGAAGCGAGGGGTTTCGGTGCGGGGTGGTCATCGCCATCATCTCAAGGTGATCAATACCATCCGTCGCTGTGGCAGCATTGCTCAAGCTGTGGAGCAAGGCGTGGTGACGAGTGGCGTATTGTACGAGTGCGTCCGCAACGGAGTGCCATTCTCTCTAGCGGGTTCGATTCGTGATGATGGGCCTTTACCCGATACGCAGATGGATTTGCTGCAAGCTCAGGCCGACTATGCTCGCCTAATCGAAGGAGCTGATCTAATTCTCATGCTGTCTTCTATGCTGCACTCGATCGGGGTGGGTAACATGACTCCCGCAGGTGTGAAGATGGTGTGCGTGGACATCAACCCCGCTGTCGTCACCAAACTCAGCGATCGCGGTTCTGTCGAGTCGGTGGGTGTCGTCACAGATGTGGGTTTGTTCCTTAGCTTATTGTTGCAGCAGCTTGATAAGCTTACGAGTCCGTATCACTTTGCTTCTGTCAATGCTTAAACCCTTAACGCATCATTAACACGTTCTTTCCCTCCTGTTGAGGAAAATCCCCTAAGTTGATAGCTCAGGCTGATCGCTTAGTGTCATCTATCGGTGGGAGGAAAGAAACATGCGTCGTAACCGTCGGTTCATCTGGGCTGCCTTGGTATCTTTGCTGCTGGTCGGGTTGATCTCTGTACTAGAAGCTCAGCCCTTCGGCAATCAAAGTTTAGCGGCGGTCAAGTTTGAATTTGGCTTAATTGGCGACTTGCCCTATAACCCTGAGCAGGAAGGTAAGTTCCAAAACCTGATTCAGGATATGAACAAGGCACGGCTCACTTTCATTGTTCATGATGGTGACTTTAAGAGCGGCTCGACTCTATGCAATGACGAAACGTTTTATCAGCGCTACAACTTGTTCAATACCTTTGTGCATCCGTTTATCTTTGTGCCGGGAGACAACGAATGGACAGATTGCCATCGGGCTAACAATGGCGGCTATGATCCCTTAGAGCGGTTGGCTAAGCTGCGGGAAATCTTTTTTCAAGGGAATCAAAGTCAAGGGAAGCGCGCGATCGCCCTTACACGCCAAAGCAACGATCCCCAGTACAGCAAATTTAGAGAAAACGTCCGTTGGATTTACAACAACATTGTATTTGTAGGGCTAAACATTCCGGGCAGCAACAATAATTTTGGTCGCACTCCAGAGGCTGACGCTGAATACCAAGAGCGCAATGCGGCAAATTTAGCTTGGTTACGGGAAGGCTTTGCGATCGCCAAGCGCAATGGCAGCAAAGGCATCATGCTGGTTATTCAAGCTAACCCTGGATTTGAGTTAGCTCCTACCGACCCCAACCGGACTGGGTACAACGAGTTTCTCGCAGCCTTAGAAGCTGAAACGGTAGCCTTCAAAAAGCCTGTGGTTTTAGTGCATGGAGATAGCCATTACTTCCGCATTGATAAGCCTCTGATCGGTTCACGCAGTCAAAGCCGCATCGAAAACTTTACTCGTGTCGAAACCTTTGGCTCACCGGATGTACATTGGCTGCGGGCAAGGGTTGACTTCAAAGACCCGAATTTGTTCAGCTTTCAGCAAGAAATTGTGGGGCAAAACTTAGTAGCGCACTAAAACTCGACAGAAACCATCTTGCAAACAGTATCAAGAAATACTGCAAAAAATGAGAAAATAGGGAAGCTTTAACCCAAAATTAATCTATCCTTTGCCAGATAATGAAATACGTTGCTTAAGCTAATGACGCATCCTGAGAACTGAAAGGAAATCATGGCTTTATCGCGACGTAAATTCTTTGCGCTGGCAGGTGCTAGTGCTGCTGGCACAGTGGTGATGTCTCCTTTGCAGGCACTTTATGCTCGCAAAGCCAATGGACAGTCAGTGTTTGGCAATGGATACGGCCCGCTCATTCCTGATCCCAATGGTCTTCTAGATTTACCTCGCGGCTTCCAGTACCGAGCTTTTTCCCGTACCGGGGATGTGATGAGCAACAACTCGCTGGTGCCAGGAGGCCACGATGGTATGGGCGCTTTTGCGGGTTCTAACGGTACCACAATTTTGGTGCGAAACCATGAACTCAGCCCCACCTCTGGCACCAAAGTTTCTGACTTGAATGCACCTGTGTATGACCCCTTGTGCAAAGGTGGTACAACGACACTGATCATTGGCAACAATCGCAAACTAATTCGCCACTATCCTTCGATTCAAGGTACCTATCGTAACTGTGCCGGGGGTGTAACTCCTTGGGGTTCTTGGATCACCTCTGAAGAAAACACTTCTACCCCCGAAGAGAACCCTGGTCAAGTCTCTAAGCGTCATGGTTATAACTTTGAAGTTGACGCTAAAGCGACAGGCGCTGTTACCCCAATTCCCTTGACTGCAATGGGCCGCTTCAACCATGAAGCTGTAGCGATCGATCCTCGCACTGGGATTGCTTACGAAACAGAAGACACAGGAGATAGCCTGTTCTATCGTTTTGTCCCCAACCAACCTGGCAACTTACAGGCAGGTGGTGTTCTGCAAGCGCTGAAGCTCAAAGACTTTCCCACAGGTGTTCTCACCCGGAATCGACCTATCCGTGTGATTCCTGTCGGTCAACCTTTTGCGGCTGAGTGGGTCACAATTGATGAACCCGATCCAGTCAGCGATCGCGCTCCTACGGGGACTCGTTTCCAAGGTCGTGCTAAGGGAGCAGCTACCTTTAGCCGTGGTGAGGGCATCTGGTTTGGCAATAACGAGTTGTGTTTTACTTGTACTGATGGCGGCCCATCCGCTTTGGGCCAAGTCTGGAGATATGTTCCAGGTGCTACGGCTGACGAGGGCGGTACTCTGACTCTGTTTGTCGAGTCGAGCCAGCAAGCTGATTTACAAGCTCCAGACAACATAGTTGTTTCTCCCTTTGGCGATTTATTCCTCTGCGAAGATGGCCCTGGTGACAACTTTGTAGTTGGGGTCAATGCCAATGGTGAACTGTATCACTTTGCTCGTAACGCTTTCAATAACTCTGAGGTGGCGGGGGCTTGCTTCTCTCCCGATGGTCTCACCATGTTCTTAAACGTTCAAAGCCCTGGTATTACCTATGCCATCTGGGGTCCTTGGAGCCGAGCTTAATCTAAGCTTGTCACTTGCTCTCTATTTAATGTTTTAGTATTGGCATTTCTAGAGAGCGATCGCGCTTATCCATCACAACCTGATCCTTCTCACCTGCGTTAATGTTTGGGCGAATTATTGCTACTTGGAAATACTAGTTTTCAGGTAGCAATTTTTTATTTCTAATGGCTAAAGTGACTGCTTGAAAGCGCTTGTGGTGCGGGTATATTTTCCTCTATGCTTTCCTTTCTATATTACTCCTTGAGTATCTCGGTTAATCGGCGAGTTCGCGACAGTAATACTCAGTAGATAAATTCACTAAAGTATCTCTGTCTGCTGGAATTTTATTTTCCCAAAAAGTGCTTCCAGTACCCGTTCTTAAAGCATGGCACACAGCTGATGCAGTCTGAAGAATGCGACGAGGATTTTTTTGAGCTACTTGCTTTAACTGTGGATCAAGCGTGGGAGAACTTTCCAGAAGACCCAGATACTCTTCAAGAAATTGCTGATCTTTGGTTTGAATTATTTCAATTGTTCTTTCAGCGCAGAGGCGATCGAGATTGAGAATCGAGCCACTGTTCGTTCTCATATAACATACGGAAGAGTCGGTGTTTGAGATAGTAGGGTAGTTAAATTGCTGAGAAGCAAGAACGGAGTGATTAGGGTTTCCTACTAAACTCATTAATACAGTAATTACTAATAGACTAGAGGCTGTCATAAGTCTCAGATTTCTCATTGGAGTATCTTATGCGGAACACTACGTAAGCACAATAAATATAAGCGTAAGACGGTTGTTGTAAATAAGTTTTATTTTTAGTCTAAAGTTTGTAGTTTTTAACCTTACCTTTGCAATTTTTAATAATAAGTTGTTGATTAGAAATTCGTATGTTTTCTATCTGACTTTTCTCGATTTTTATAAGCTTCTCTTAGCCTCTAGTTAAACTAAGAATCCCCATTTTTCTTAGATAATCAAACTGCCTGGTGATAACAACCTTTTCAAAACTCTAAAGAGGCTGTAGTGAATCTATCAAGACGTCAATTTTTTACCCTAGCAGGGACATCGGCTGCGGGTGCTGTATTGTTATCTCCTTTGGAAGCTTTTTATGCTAAACCATCGATCGCTGCTGGACCTTACGGTAATCTCGTGGCTGACCCGAAGGGAGTATTAGATTTACCAGCTGGGTTTACCTACCGAAGGTTGTCTGAAACTGGACAAACCATGACCGATGGCTACAGAGTACCTGGTGGTCATGATGGTATGGGTGCCTTTGCAGGCGCTAATGGCAGTACAATTCTCATTCGGAACCATGAACTCGCCCCTACTTCTAGCAATGGTTTGGGTGCTCCTAACACCAAGAAGTACAACACCAATGCTAGGGGTGGCTGCACTAAGTTGGTGGTGAGTTCCTCTCGCACTCTAATCGAGCACCGAGGCGTTTTGGCAGGAACGATTCGTAACTGTGCTGGTGGTCCAACCCCTTCAGGATCTTGGCTAACCTGTGAGGAAACCTTTGAAACCAACAACACTAAGAGGCACGGTTACGTGTTTGAAGTGCCCAGCAATGCAACGACGTTTGTGACGCCTGTGCCCCTAACCGCGATGGGGCGTTTCAATCATGAAGCTGCTGCTGTAGACCCCAACACAGGGTATGTCTACATGACAGAAGACCGAGGGGATGGACTGTTCTATCGCTTCATTCCTAACCAAAGAACTAACTTGAGTGCTGGTGGCACTCTATACGCTTTAAAGATCACAGGTTTCTCTGGAATCAATACCGCCACAGGTTTCCCAAAAAATACCTCGAAAGCAGTGGAATGGGTGACGATCGCCAATCCCGATCCCTCAACTGATAGTGTCAGAACCGAGGGATTTAACAAGGGAGCAGCGAGATTTTCTGGTGGAGAGGGGATCTTTTATGGCGGTGGTTATGTTTACTTCACCTGTAAGAGTGGCGGTAGTTCTGGAGATGGACAGATCTGGCGCTATTCACCCGCTAATAATACTATTGAACTTTATATTGAGCCCAATAACTCGGGGGTTTTAGACAATCCAGACAACATCGTTGTTGTGCCAAACCGAGATATTTTCCTCTGTGAAGACGGTGATGGAACAGACTTTATTCTCGGTATCACTCCCGGTGGCAGTCTTTATAAGTTTGCTAGAAATGCCCTCAACACATCAGAGCTTGCTGGAGTCTGCTTCTCTCCAGATAGTCAAACGATGTTCGTTAATATGCAAACTCCTGGCATCACTTTTGCCATCTGGGGTCCGTGGTAAGCAGTTAATGCTGCGGTTACAGATGATTGAGTAACTCAGTTCAGCGATCGCCACCCTTTCTATCCAGAGAGCGATCGCTGAATTCCTGAATTGTCTATTTGCTCGACTGCACCCACTCAGTAATTCCAGCCGCGATCGCCTCAGCCAATTTTCGCTGTGCTTTAGGATCGACAATCCACTCGAATTCTTCTGGGTTAATCATGAAACCGAGTTCGAGTAAGACAGAGGGGGCGACGGTGGGACGAGTTAAGGCCAGGTTATTCCAATAGACTCCATAGGCAGGGCGATCGAGCTTTTTTACTAAATAGTCGTGCAGAAACACCGCGAGGCTGTTGGCTTGAGTGTTGTACCAAAACGTAGAAATTCCTTGAGTTTTGATCGCGTCTCCGTTATCTGGAAGGGCATTGTAGTGGAGGCTAAGGGCAATCGCAGGCTCTAGTTTGTGGATCATGTTGACCCGATCTTGTGGATACAGGTCTTCATCGCCTTCGCGGGTTAGATAGACCGTGGCACCCCGCTTCAGCAGTTGCTCTCGCACCAGCTTGGAAATGACTAAAGTGGCATCTTTTTCGGGATAACCTGTGGGGCCTCTTGATCCCAAATCATTGGGGCTTCCGTGTCCTGGGTCGAGAAGGATGGTGATGCCTTGCAGTGGTTGGTTTTTAGGCTGCTGGTTTCTAGAGTTCTGAGGTGCTTGGGGCGGGTGTCGTAATGACAATACTAAGCTGGTGCCCTCGTACCGCAACTTGTAGCCCCACTGCTGATCTGACTTGAGTTGAAAGGTGTACTGGGTTTGGGTGGGAGCGGCTTGCTGCCAATCTAACCGAGAAATCAACCGATCCGGGTTGACATAGATAGTGTCTGTCTGGGCTGTGGTGTTGAAAAGATTGAGGGTAAAGGTGCGATCGCCTTGTTGCACGCTCACAGGTACAGGGGCTTGCAAGGGAAACACCACCTCTGTCCAGCCTGGAACTTGGCGAGAACTAATGCTGCGAATCAGCGATCGCGGAGGTACCGTACTCTGCACCAAGCGCGTTTCTTTTTGGTTGATCCAGGCTCCATAATCTAGGCGCAACCAATCGCCCTCGCGCCCTGTAATAGCAGATCTTGTGCCTTTAGGCAGTGGAGTCAGGCGGGAATAGTTGGTGCTGGGGCCTGTGCGAGCGGTGCCAGAATCGGCTGTAACTTCTGCCACTTCTAGCGGATTGGGTGCCAGAATCGTGACTTTGCCTGGAGCTGATTGCATCGCGCTAGCACCCTTAAGACTCAGTTGAAATTGAGGTTGGCCTAAGTTTCCAGGGGTGGTTGCGGTGGTGCAGCCTTGATATTGACCGCTCACGGAGCCAACGGTGGGCTGATTTTGCTGAGTCAAAACGGCGGAATTTTCTGGCAGATTGATCGCTTGGGTTTGGGCCTGTAAGGGAATGGTTTGGTTGCCGAGTTTGACACTGACCTGGGCTTGGGGTGGAGCGATCGCCCCAAAACAGATGGACTCTCCCGGTAGACGAGCAATATCCGTGCTTGGGGTCAAAGAATCCTTGCCAAAATTCAGCCCAGTGGGTATTTCTGACTGAACGGCTTGGCGGGTGACTTTGAGTTGAATCACTTGTTCTTGGTAGCGCAAGGTGAATGTATTCTCACCCACTTGTAGGGGAAAAGTAGGGGCGAAATGCCCAGCCGCACTGCGTTGAATCGGGCGATTGTTGACGAGCACTTCTCCAGATGGAGCAGCCGTGCCAATTAAGAAAATGCGATCGGCGGTCGTCTCATGATTACTCGGTGGGTAGGCCAGGTACAGCGGTTGTGCTGCCATTGTCAGGGTTTGCCACAAGAGAACGCTACAAGTGCCAGTACCGAGTCCTGCCCATCCCAAAATTCTGTTCATATCTCTCCAGTGCCTTAGCCTTGTTCATTTTGTCTTCCTAGGGTTTTGTGTTGCAAGCAAAAAGACTTCATCAAAAAAACAAAAAGATTGTTAAATCTGGCTGGTATTGTACTTTAGTCAGCATTGTTACTCTTGCAGAGCAACGGCGAATACTGTACAGAAAGCAAGCTCAGTAATAAATTTAACTTTGACTTCCGTAGTCTTCGGCTAGAGACTACCCGAGTGTTTTGATTTTGTGAAGGGGAATTCTATGAGCCTAAACTTTGCCGACCTATTTGACGAAACCTATTATCTAGAAACAAATCCTGACGTAGCTCAAGCGATCGCCTCAGGAGTATTTACCAGTGGCCTGGCTCATTTCACCCAGTTGGGCCGCTTGGAGAATCGCCAACCCAGTGCTTTTTTTGATACTAATTATTACCTCAGTACTAACCCGGACATAGCTCAAGCGATCGCTGCTGGAATTATCCCTAGTGCAATTGATCACTTTGTGGAGTCTGGTCAGCAGGAGGGACGCGAGCCAATCCTCTCGTTTGATAGCAGTTACTACTTGGCGCAAAATCCTGACGTTGCCCAAGCAGTTGCAATAGGGGTTTTTAGCGGTGCCTATGAACACTTCTTGAGGTTCGGTCAACAGGAAAGACGCAACCCACTGGCCTTGTTCGACAGCAATTACTACTTAGCTCAGTATGGCGATGTGGCAGCGGCTGTGGCAGCGGGAAGCTTCAAAAGCGCCTTCCAGCATTTTGTCTTGTTTGGAGAAACAGAAAATCGCCGCCCTAGTGCTGACTTTGATGGGCAAGCCTATTTAGCTCGGTATGGCGATGTGGCAGCAGTTGTGGCGGCAGGGAGCCTCAAGAGCGCCTTCCAGCATTTTGTCTTGTTTGGACAAACGGAAAATCGCTTGGGGGTTAACACGGTTCCTGTCGTGAGCAATCAAGCGGTGACGACGAATGAAGACGGAGCAGTTACGATCAATGGCTTGCTAAATGCTAGTGATAGCAATGGGGATGCAATTGCGATCGCAAGTGTTGATCAACCTGCCAATGGCACCGTTACCATCAATGACGATGGAACTCTGAGTTACACGCCGAATCTTAATTTCAATGGCAGCGAGAGCTTTACTTATACAGTGGCCGATCCTTATGGTGGCACCGCGATCGCGACTGTGGATGTCCTAGTGAATCCATTACCTGATCCCCCGATCGCCACGAATGACAGTATTTCTGCCACTGAAGATCTCCCGCTCACGATCGGTCGCGATTTGCTCTTAGGGAATGACATTGAGCCAGATGGACAAGACTTAATGATCATTGGCTTTACTCAACCCACCAATGGCTCGGTGGAAGGTAATGGGGATGGCACCTACCGCTACATACCCAATGCCCATTTCAATGGTACAGATAGCTTTACTTACACCATTACGGATGGCCTTGATGGTTCTGCAAGTGCCACGGTGACGATTGCTGTAGAAGCTGTCAATGATATCGCGATCGCTCGGGCTGATGCTTTTACCACAGACGAAGACACATCTCTGAGTTTTGCCGAGGCCAGCTTACTGGCGAATGACACAGATGTAGAAGATGGCTTGCCAACGATCCTCAGTTTTACGCAACCTACCAGCGGCAGTCTAGCCAGAGACGATGACGGCACCTACCTCTATACGCCCGATCCTAACTTTAATGGTAGCGACAGCTTTACCTACACCGTTACGGATAGCAACGGCGGTACAGCAGTAGCAAGCGTAACCTTGTTGGTAAACTCGATCAACGATTTACCGATTGTCAGCAGCAATATCGCCACTACGGTAGAAGATACCCCATTGGTTTTGAATGCAGCCGATTTGTTAGCTAATGATTCTGATGTAGAAGGTTCGCTGCTGATTAATAACTTTACCCAGCCCGAGAACGGTAGTCTCAGCGTGAACGGGAACGGTACCTACCTCTATACGCCCGATCCTAACTTTAATGGTAGCGACAGCTTTACCTACACCGTTACGGATAGCAGCGGCGGTACAGCAGTCGCAACCGTAACTCTCACTGTGGCTCCAGGCAACGATTTGCCGATCGCGAATAACAACAGCTTTAGTCTGAATGAAGATGGTACTCTCACCATTACGGCTGACGATCTGCTGAGCAACGACACAGATGTAGATGGCAATTCGCTGCTAATTACGAATTTCACCCCCACCCAAAATGGGCGCTTGGTCGATCAAGGTGCCAATACCTATGTCTATACGCCAGATCCCAACTTCAATGGCACCGATTTCTTTACTTACACCATCACCGATGGCACTAGCAACAATGCTACGGCTGTCGCTGTCGTCACTCTGACGATCAACTCAATCAATGACGTTCCCATTGTGGGCAATGATGCCTTTACGACAAACGAAGATACCGTTCTGACGCTAAGTGTCGCTAACTTACTCACGAATGATGTAGATATGGACGGGGAACCCGTGACCATCATTAGCTTTGATCAACCGACCAATGGCAATGTGATGGGATTTGGCAATGGCACCTACCTCTACATGCCTGACCGCGATTTTAGCGGCAGTGACACTTTTACCTACACAGTGCGCGATGGCGTTGGGGCTACTGCGTCAGCCACTGTAAATCTGACTGTAATTCGGGATACGAACATCCCTCCCGTGGCTGCAAATGATGTGATTACCACCGACGAAGACACAGCGATCGCTAGCTTTAATGTCTTGGCTAACGATCTGGACGCGGAAAATATCCCGCTGACTCTTGTGTCGGTTACTGCGCCTAGCCAAGGTAACGTCACCTTCACCGAGGAGGGGCTGATCACCTACACGCCCAATCTTGATTTCAACGGTGATGATAGCTTTACCTACATTGTTCGAGACGAGAATCAGGCGACAGCCACAGCAACAGTACAGATTGCGGTCAACGCTGTTAATGATGCGCCTGTGCTCACAACTAGCCTATTGCCTCAATTAAGGGCGATCGCTGTCGATGA
Source organism: Trichocoleus desertorum ATA4-8-CV12 (assembly GCA_019358975.1). Taxonomy (NCBI): domain Bacteria; kingdom Bacillati; phylum Cyanobacteriota; class Cyanophyceae; order Leptolyngbyales; family Trichocoleusaceae; genus Trichocoleus; species Trichocoleus desertorum. The sequence goes on along the minus strand of JAHHIL010000011.1, from coordinate 15,808 downwards.
CCTGAACAGCCCTGGCAATATGGTGTTTGACCTACTAGGTAGCCGAGTTACGGATGCGGACGAAAGCGCTGTTGTCGGTATCGCTATCACCCAAGCCGATAGTGCTAATGGAACTTGGCAGTACTCTCTCGATAGTGGCAACAACTGGATAGGTCTGTCGGAGGTTTCCGAAGAGTCAGCGCAGTTGTTAGCAGGCAATCAACTGATTCGCTTCCGCCCAGAATTGGGCTTTGAAGGAGTGGTGAGTTTTGCCTACCACGCTTGGGATCAAACTGAGGGACAAGATGGAGCCACGCTCGACTTAACCACGATTGGTACGGGTGGTAGCACCGCCTTTAGTAGTGGTACAGAAACCGCCATGCTTCCCGTGGTTATGGGCGGCATTTTGTTACCCGGAACAATGCCTGGAATTTAACTCAAAGCGATTCAAATTCGTTGAAGGTCGGTTAAGGAACAGCGGGGGTGTGCATAGGTACGCCCTCGTTTCTTTCTTTATACAAGTGAATATTAAGTGAGAGCGATCGGTGATAGTGGTAAAGGATAGCGCGATCGCTTCCCAGCCAAATTTTGGCTACTATTTTGGATACCCGTAGCTTTTGGCTACTATTTTGGATATCAGTAGCCATGCCCGGAGTCTTTGAGGCTTCATACTTACCAGCATGTCCAGTAATCCCAATTCATCTGAGCCTCATTCACCAACCCCTGCGCCAGAACCAGGTTTATCGGCTTCTACCCACGTGGCCCATAACTCCAACGGAGCGTCAAACAACCAGCCGTTCCAGGAAAATTTAGTTGCGAACCAGTCGTTAGCAGCTCTGAGTACCAGCTCCTTACCTCAGTCTCGCCAGTCCCCGGTACGCTCTACTCGGCTTTCAAAGTGGAGTTCAGATACCTCATCAGCGACGACTGCTGCAACACCGATCATGATCTTGACGGCGATCGCGATCATGCTGGTCGGGTTCGCGCTCAATAATGCTTGGTTTGGGTGGGCAGGGGCTTTAGTCGCTTTGCTACTATCCTTGCAAGTTGTATGGCCCGCTTTGCAGCCTGCGATCGCGGAACTGTTGCCACCGGGAGAGCGCTCAGTTTTTGTTGGCGTGGTGGGACTGCTTGCCGCTTGCCTAGGCTTGTACCGCCTCAGTGGGCTCAGCCAGCGTTTAGATGCCTGGGCTAGTCAGTTAAATTGGGACGCGATTGGAGCCTTAGGTGAAGTTTTCGGGGCGCTCGGCCAGATTTTGATTGCAGTTTTAGCCGTCTATATTGCTTGGCGGCAATACGTGATCTCGAAAGATTTAACGATTCAGCAGAACCTTATTACTCAACAACAAACGATTGACACTTACTTCCAGGGCATTTCGGATTTGGTGTTGGATGAGCAAGGCTTGCTAGAAGACTGGCCGCAGGAACGCGCGATCGCCGAAGGTCGTACAGCAGCCATTTTTAGCAGTGTTGATGCGGGTGGCAAGGCCAAAATTATTCGTTTTCTCTCACGCGCCAAACTGCTGACTCCCCTCAGACGCGATCGCCGCCTAGGACGAGCCATTCTAGATGGTTCGGGTGGCTACGAAGAAGACCGAATTCATGGAGTTCGAGTCATTGATTTGGGCGTCATGTTAGCTGGGGCCAACTTGAATGGCACTGATTTGCGCTGGACTGACTTAAGTGAAGCCAACTTAGTTCGGGCTAATCTTAATGACTGTGACTTGGTGAAAGCTAACCTAGCGCGGGCAATTTTGTATGAAGCCAAGCTGCAAGGGACTGAGCTGGAGGGAACACGCCTCTACTATGGCAGCCTTGAGACCGCTACTCCCCGTAGCCGCACAGAGCCGCCCGATTATCGCACTGGTCTCCATACCGGAGCGGTCGTAGAAAGCGCGGATTTGACGGGGGCGAAGCTATCTGAAGAACAACGCTGCTATTGCTGTGCTTGGGGCGGTTCCAAAACTAGAAACACAATTATGGGTGGTTGCGAGGGCATTCCTAATCGCTTGGGTCGCTAGGTGAAGGGCGATCGCTAATGCTTTATCGACTGCCCAAAAAAGGCTTAGCTCAATCTGGTTAGTGGGAAGCTATGGCTAGCTGGAAGTTTCAGGAATTTCTAGGCTGGCCGATGGTGGTGTAGAACCTGGGTTCTGAGCTGTTTGGTGGCGTTTTTGCTCTAGAAACTGCTGCAATGCCACTTGCCGATTGGCCATAAAACGATTCCAAAAGCCTGGGTAGAACTTGTCCATAGTTTTTGCGATCGCCCAAGCATTTAGGTTCAGCATCTTAGAGTGTGAGCTAGAAGAATTCTGTAAAGCTGCAATTTGGGCTTGCACCTCAGGATTCGCGGGCCACTCTAGATCAGCTAAATGTTGAGTTCGGTAAGAATCAAAGTTACGGTGAGGCATGGCGATCACCAAAAGATGCCGTTGCGATATGATCCAGTATCCCTCGCCTAACTCAAGTCGAACCCATACTATTTCTGGAGCTGCGTCGAATCTTGTCTCAATCTTCTCAAGTCAGCCCCTGGTCCTATAAACCCTGGTGGTGTCAACCCTGGTCCATTTTGCTCACGGGGATCACAATCATCACGGGCAGTTGGCTCCTAGCCCACACCCTTTGGTTTACCTGTCTAGTTGCGGTTCCTATCCTGGCTTGGATGGGATTCTTTCTCTTGGTCTGGCCCCAACTGGTCAGGCGGAGTGGCTTTCTAGAAATCGATCAAACTGCATCCGAAGATGCGATCGCAGACAAATAGCGTGGGGGTACTTGTCAGGTTGCCCTCGACTGTCGGGTGGGCCGAACACCCCCTACAAGTTAAAATCTCATGCCCACCCCACCTTGCACTGATACCGCTGTGCCTCCAGTCTCACGGTAGGCATCAAAGGCAATGATGGCATTTCCAAAAACTACGAGTTTGCTGTTGGGTAGAGCGTAGTCAATGCCTGGTTGAATGGCGAAGGCATCTTGATTCCCCAAAGGCGAAGTAGAATCCCCCTCTGAGAAGGAGTATCCCGCCCCAATATAAGCATCTGCTTGCCAATTCAGTGGGATATCGTAAGACACCGTTGGTACGATCGCCGTATTATCGTTCAGAATCAGGGCTTGGGCTCTCAGTGAAATGGGCAGCTTCAGCAGTTTGTAGCGAGCGGCAATGACTAAAGCATTTTCGCTATCTTCGTTGATGGAGCCATCTGTGAGACCAATGGCGGGACCAATGCCAACGTAACTACCATAGGCAGCCTGCGCGGATGCTGCTGATGGGGTGAAACATACCATCCCTAGTGCTACGGTGCTTCCCAGCGCGATCGCCTTAGCTCTCCCAGCCCAACTTTTGCCTTGCGACAGGCGCTTCAGACACTTCATTGCCAATTCCTCACTACCAGTAGCATTGATTGATTGTCTCGCTCAATTCAACTTCAGGCGTCAGCGCTTGCTCTGGGCTGACTTATCCACAGGTCTATTCAAGCAAATTCCTAGCTTTAAACTAGAGATCTTGTTACTTATTTTCACCCAAGCAGAGCCATAATCTAGCTTTTTTGCTTAGCGACATTTGCTTAGCGACATTTGCTTAGCGACATTGAGGATGGCGACCGCCTTGAGCGCAAATATAGGTGATTTGAGTAGGGCTCAAGTTTTGAGCATCGGCAAAATTGACCCCTTTCAGCCTGCTCGGTTGGGAGGTACTAGGAGCTAACTGAATAAACTGGCTTGATGACTTTGGCGGCGAGGCAGCTAAGGTTGCGCCTTGAAAGTCCGCCCCAGCCACATTGGCTCCGCGTAAGTCTGCCTGTCTGAGATCCGCATTCCGGAAACTCACGTTTTGGAGCTGAGCATTTCTGAAGTTAGCTTCTGCTAGTTGTGTAGAGCTCAGATCAGCATGCTGGAGCCTAGCTTGGCTGAAGTCAGCTCCCGTCAAGTCAGCTCCCTGCCACTCGGAGCGTACTAAGTTAGCCAACTGAAACTTTGTGGCTGTAGCACTGGCTTGCCCCAACCGGGCAGATTGCAAGTTGGCCTGAGAAAAGTCAGCATTACCTAAGTCGGCACCTGTGAGGCTAGCACTATCTAAAACAGCTTGGTGGAAGTTGGCGGCAACCAGCTTGGCACTACTAAGATTCGCTTTAGACATGCGAGCATGGGACAAATCGGCCTTGTTGAGAATGGCACGAGTTAGATTTGTGCGATCCATCAAAGTATGACCTAGAAAAGCGCCTGTTAAGTTGGTGTCTTTGAGTTCCGCACCACTCAAGTCAGAGATCCAGTCGTCGAAAGTCCCCCAACGCTCGTCTTCTCCAGCTCCATAAAAGCGGCTTCCTTGTAGGCTTGCCCCGGCGAGAATCGCGTTTTTTAGTTGGGTCCCTGAGAGATCGATGCGGTCCAAAACCAGCGTAAACTGGGCGGCTCCTTTATCTACACGACCTAAATCTACTCGACTTAAGTCGGCAGCATGCACTTGACCGCTGTAGATGGTGAGAAGTTTAGCGATCGCTCGTTGGGTAGCCCGACGTCTCAAGGCTAATAATCTGTACTCTCTTTCGTTATTGCCATGTCGCAGCGATTCCAAATCGTTCTTCAAGGCTTGATTGAGCCGTTGTAGATAGGGCAAAGCGTCTGGGCCACTACTGACTAGAGCTTGCTGAATTGCGTCGATCAGGGCGGGTTTGTCTTCCTGCCCCAGCAAATCTACTAAGAGGGGAACTGCGCGTGAGTCATTCACGGTACCCAGTGCCAAAATCGCGCCTTGCCGTTCATCCGGTGCACCCACTGAGTTAGGCGTAAGCTTACTCACCAACGCTAAAAAAACTTGATTATCTTGCTGCTTAAACTCCCGACGATTGGCTTGGCTTTGCACATAGACCTGAGTCCCGACAAAGGTACCTAGTACCAAACCCACGCTGGAGAGCGACACAATCAACAATGTCATGCCGGGGTGTTGGCGCATCCAGTACCACAGACCTTGCCCCCGCCAGCCTTTTTCCGGTGTTAGTACAATGGCAGCGATCGCAGCATCTTCCTCGCTCCAGTGAGATGACTGCTCTGACCAGCCCTGGCTGTCGCGCCGCAAAACTTGAACGCGATCGCTGTAGAAGGGGGTGGGTTGGGCTGCATCGATTACAGTCGTGCCAGTTAAGCGATCGTGCCAAGCGCGACGCCGAGAGTTGAACCGGGCACTGAAGTTTTCACCAAGTACCAGAAAACTAGCCAGCCCCAACAAAATGCTGAGGTCGGGGAAGGCACCACTGTAGCGCCAGATCGTGTAGGCGATCCCCAGAGGCAACCCCCACCGACCTACTCCTTCTCGCATGACTGCTCTCAAAAAGCCTGGGGGTGCTCCTGTCGCTGTTACTACCTTGACCGCAAACCAGCGTTTTGGTTGAGTTTTACCAGTTTTAGCGAGTGAGTACAGGTTGAGTCCTGCTACTACAAATGGAGCTACGACCGCCCCAGACCATAGTAGGTTCGTGAGGGGAGGCACCGTCCGGTTACGATCCCCCACTGGGATTGCTAAGGTTTGGGCGATCGCGGACTCAGCTTTGGCGACAAATGGGTTCAAGGGCACAGGTTCACTGGAGGAGTGCAACTTGGCATACTCCCCCAAGCTAAAGGGCACCCAAGCACTCGCCACAATCAAAGACACCTCAATCATCCAGGCTCCACATCGTCGAGGTAGCAGAGGCAGACGTTTGAAGCGCCAACTGGTTAGCGTTGATTGAGAGCGATTAGTGCTTCTCCTGACTGTTGGGCTCGCCATCTTCAAAAACTCCCCGTCACTAGTTATGCAGTCTATTGGTTCTTGTAATTCTTGGGTAGAAGGTCTTGGCCTCTAGTAGGTCTTTGCCTATGTAGAGCCGAGATGAGCTAATTAGGGCGATCGCGGCGTTAATTGATGACTCATTAGCATTTAGCACCCTGGCTGGCGAGCAGTAATGAGGCTTCCTTCACGAAACCAGTGCGTATCTGCGAAGCGATACACAAACTAGTGAACATACATCTTGTAAGCTGCCCTACCCAGAAAGCTACCCTGGTAAAGTAGGACAAATTCCTGCCCTAAGCCAGCCAATGCAGAAGAAATTCAGCTAAATTACAACTTCTGAATTTCCACAGCGATCGCGACAATGGTAGGGACAGCAGTGGAGTCAGTAAATTTACTGTTGTGTCTGCGATTGTAGCGAACGGAAGTCTCCTGAGCACGCTCAGTTTATAAGAAAAAATAAAAGGTTGGGCTGGTCTGATCTCCCGGTAAGGTAACTGAAAATTCTCTACCAAGCATTTAAACTCCATGTCTGATTCTGTGAGTGGTGCTACTCCACTAGCTAGTCGCTACCTAGAACTCATCGACCGCATCGTCGAAACGACTCTCAAGGGCAAAATCCGCTCTAAAGAACAGGTTTACCAAATGTTGTTGAACGAGGTGAGTCCTGGAACCGGAGAGATCTTTGAGCGTTGTTTGGGCGATCGCCTCAGCGCGGCTCAGCGCCAGGTTGAAATCCAAACCGATGAGTTAAAACTGGCCAAGGCCAATCGGATATTAAGAGCCTTACAAACCATTCAAGGTGAGTGGGAACGCTGGCAAGAGCAAAACCAAGCGACAGAAATGCTATCGACGGCGGTTCGTCAAGTTGTGGTGGCTGAGCCGCATAATCGTTTAACGGTTTTGCTACAAGTGACTGACCCCAATCGAGCCCAGATTGTAACGTTACAGCAGTGGCAACAACTTGCCAAACAACTGCAACAACAAGCTACCACTATCACCGAAGCAGAATCTCAGCAGCAGATGGAGCAGCTAGCCACAGGTATTGGGCGCGGGATCGAAGCTTGGCGTCGTTTGGAAGACCATCTGGTAGGCTGGATGTACGACCAAAGCCAAGGACAGCTAGGGTTCGAGGGCGTCTCAGGGCAGCGGGGGCCTTGGGCTTTGTGGGCCAAGCAGGTTGGTAGTCCCATCCCTCAAGCTTTATTCCAAGCCCTCGCCCAGGAGCAATCGGCGGCGGAGTGGAGCCGACATCAAACCGTAGACCTGGAAGATTGGGTGGAACTGACGGTGATCCTCCGAGGCCTACAACAAGGTTTAGTGACTTGGTTTGACAAACTCGTCTATGACTCTAAAGTGGGGTCTAAACTTTCCATCTCCACGTTTCTGGCGTTTGCTGTGCTGTGGTCTCAAATGGGAGTGGGGTTAGGCGATCGCTTTGCCGATGCAGCTTTCCAAACAACCCTGCAAATTCTGCGAACCTTTGCCCAGCGTGATTACTTTCCGCTCTATGGTGGCATCTTTGCCTCCTTTGCTGGCAACTACCTACGCGACGCCCTCAACTATCTAGATGAACCGTTGCGGCGGGCTGAAGGCACCCAAGAAAAAGCTAGAATTCTGACTCTATTGGGCTATTCTTTCCGTGCTCAAGGCCAATATGACCGTGCGCAAAACTTTCACCAACAAGCCCTAGAGCTAGCTCGTACAGCCGGCGATCGCCCCTGTGAGATTGCTAACTTTAACCACCTCAGTCGCGCTTGTGTAGCAGAAAAAAATTACGCTGAGGCGATCAACTATAGTCAGCGGGCCTTGATTCTGAGTCGTCAAGCTGGGGATCGCTTGGGTGAGGCTAATGCACTAGCAAATCTCGGTTACAGCGAAGTGCTACAAGCTCACCAGCTAGAACAAGCCGAACCCGAAACCTACGAAAGCGCGATTGATTATTTACAACAAGGCTTGAAATTGTCTGAGCGATTGGGCGATCGCCAAAGCCAAGCCCTTTGCCTCAGCAGTTTGGGGATCGCTCACATTGTCCTAGATCAACCGCAAATGGCGATCGCTTACCTAGAAGGTGGAATTCAAGCCGCACAGTTTTCAGGGGATCTCTATTTACAAGCTCGCAACTTGGCTCACTTAGCAGAAGCCTATTACCGTCTGCAAAACTTGGAAAAATCAGTTTATAGCGGCTGCTTGGGCATGTATCTCCTAGAGCAAATTGCTTCCAACGAGTGGCGACAACCCGCAGGGCTGTTGATGATTTTGCAAGGCCAAATGGGAGAAACAGGATTTCAAACTGCTTTGGCGCAGCACCGTCGCCAAATTGCCTCCGTGATTGGAGTCGATGGTTATGATCACATTCCGCAACTCCTCGAACAATATCGCCATTCAACCTAGCTCATTGGTTTTCTGCGGGTGTAGCGGCCTCAGTAATCACAAAACTTCTGTGACACTTTGGAAACATGAACATGCAGTTCCGCAATTTGCCCGAAATTACGGATACTGAAGTTAGGAGCCCTCCGTGCTTTTTGAGGGTTGACGCAAGATGAGGACATATCAACATTGGTTTGCTGTTCCTACAGCTCTCGTCGTAGCTCTGACAGTTGCTGGCACAGCTCAAGGTAAACCTCTATCTCTTGCTCCAGGTTTCAAGCCCGATCCCCAGGTGCTTACGGGCACATCGGGTGGGACTAAGAGTGGCGATTGCGGCTATGTGAGTGAAGCTCCCAGTCAGGTGATTCAGGTAACTCAGGCTGTTCCCTATCTGCGCTTTGCCGTCCAAAGTGAAGGTCAACCGACGCTGGTGATTGATGGGCCAGGGGGACGATTCTGTTCTTTAGCGGATACTTATTCTAAGAAGCCAGCCCAAATCTCTGGTTTTTGGTCTCCTGGTACCTATTCTGTCTATGTTGGCAATCGGGCCGCAGGGCAGCATGCTTACCAACTCTCGATCTCTCAGGCCCCCAATCCTTAACAGCCGCAGTTTTTGACTCCCTAAACCCACAAAAAGTGGATGGCTCCCTCAGAACCGTCCACTTTTTTGATCTGGTTTGATTTGATCTAGTTTGATCTAGCGGATTGATTAGGGCATGGATTAAAGCATTGGTTGGGGCGATCGCCTCAGTGAAACGCGCCTTCAGAGTGCGCCCTAGTCTAGCGATCCATCGGTTGAGCGGGTACTTCTATCGCTTGGACATCAATGGTTCCAGGGGGAGTCAGTCGGCTGAGGTGTCCCTTTTCCACTTTGAGCGCTTCACCACAACTAGAGCACTCAATCTGGGTTTGGTTGATCCCCGCCACTTCAGTTCCACAAACGGGACATTGAGCTTGCACTAGATTGCGCTTGAGCCACCAACGAAACCCCAGAAATGCAATGACTGGGGCGAGGCAAATGAACCCCACTAAGATGAGAAATGACTTCACCAACCAGCCTAAGCCAGCTAATCCTAACAACCAGATTAGGGCGAGGAATGGGAGCCAGCGACTTGCACCAGCGAGGGTTAACTGAAAATTTCTGAGGCTGTTTTGATTCACAGCAGTCTCCTAGAGGCAACAATTCTCGCTTTTTTTAGGATAGCTTTGATGGCTCCCCTAAGGGTGGACTTAGTAATTGTTTTAATTGCTGAGTCAATGCCTCAGCTCCAAACAGAGACAAAGCTTCTTGGCGCAACCAGACCCCATCACAGCGGCGATCGCGGGATTCTGCTGCAGTTTCAGTATTGCGTAAAAGTTCAATACAGGCGGCTGCTACTGCCTCTGAGTCGCGGTGAGGCACTTGCCAACCGAGTTTGCCATCTTGTAAAGGGTCCGCAGAACCATCTGCATCTCCTGCTACCACAGGCACCCCACAAGCCATTGCTTCCAGGTAGACAATGCCAAAACCTTCCTGTGACGGCATGACATAGGCATCAGCCAAGCGGTAATGTTCGACTAAATCTTGAGTCGGTACAAAGCCTGCAAATACCACCCGCTCCGCCACACCCAAATCTTGAGCGAGCTGAGCTAGACGAGGTTGGTCATCACCACGACCAATCACCAAATATTTCACCTGCGGAAATACTTCAGCGATCGCGGGCAAAGCTTGAATCGTCACATCTACCCCTTTGTACTTGTCGCCCTTCCAAAGCCGCGCTACGGTCATCAGCACTTTCGCTCCAGCCAAGCCGTATTTTTCCACTAGCGCTGGGTTTTTAGGGCCAGGGGTAAAAGCATCACCATCAACAATGCAAGGGAGCAGTTTGACTCGTTCTGGGTCTAGCCCATTCACCTCACAGGCGCGATCGCGGCTATAGCGGCTAATCGTCCAAATAGTAGTTGCCTGCTGTAGAGCTTTTTGCTCATGGGTTGGTAGCTTAACCCAAAATTCTTTGCCGTAGGTCAAGACCGTGTAGGGAATGCCTAGTGGTTGGCATAGCGCCTGAATTAGCGGTGCAAGATTGATATGACCACAAAAAACGCGCTCCGGACGATAGCGCAGCAGGTAAGCCAACAACTGAGCTGCTAATTTAATGCGTCCTAAGGCGGGGGGATGGGTTTTGAAATAATGGAAGCCGAGTGGACTGGGTTCCAGAGGATTGTGGTATTCTGGCCCATCCCGCAATAAAAATACATCGGCTTGATAAGGCCAAGCCATCTCTTGACCTGATGGCTCCACCAAGTCTGCGTAAGACTTTAGAACGTCCTTTATGTAGGATTGAATGCCACCTTCGCAAGCAAAAATTTCTAGAAATACGAAGACGTGGCGAGTGTTTTTAGTCGTAGTAGGCTCCAATTTTGTGACTTTGACTTCAGGCTTGACCGCTAAGATATCAGGTAAATGGCAACTTCCAGTCATCCATCATAACCGGAGCAAGTGACTCCGCTCCCCATAAGCATTTGCAGTTTTCGCACCCAAATTTTTAGGGCTAGAAGCCTTACCACCATAAAAGCTGATTAAATACTCAGTTTGCTTAGTCTTTAATCAATCAATATTGCTGCCAAATCCTAGCAAATAACTAGTTTGGATGCGCTCAAAAACCACCTAGATTAATCTAATCTTTTTGAAGCGGTGGCGGAACTTGGGGCAGAGCTTTATAAACCCTGGTCTCAAACTAGGGTCTACCGCACTTTGTACTTGACGATCAAAAGACAATTGCGCCCATCCGGCGATCGCTCATAGGTGGCTCGATCTGCCAAGCGTCGCAGTAAGAACCAGCCATAGCCCCCTTCTCGTAGCGTTCCAGGCTTCGGCTCCTCTAAAACATCTGGATTAAAAGGTTGACCATAATCCCAAATCTGAATTTCTAGGCGATCGTCCCAAAGTGCTAAATGGATATCGATTGCGGTTTCAGGCGGTAAGTCCTGATGGGCATGACGGACTGCATTCGTGAATCCTTCGGCGATCGCTAAAGTCAGGCGATATAGCTGGTGATCGGACCAAGCCAGCTGAGGTAGAAATTGGCGACAAAATCGTTCAAACCACTGTTGGATCTCGGTTAAAACAGTCAAGTCGCTGGGGACGGTTAAGTGGTCTTGCTGCAACATGCCCAAGGATCGAGCGGCAGATAAAAGGTACCTAAAATAATAACGCCTGCTTTGTTCTCCCTAGTGCAATCGGTTAGCACCGTGGAAGAACAAGCAGGCGTTGAGTTGAGCCTGGGGCTCTTTTAGAACAGACCTAAAGTCAGAGACTTGTCGATAGGGAATGTGGCCCCAATTCCTAGCCACAGAGTCACCAAAGTACCAAACAAAAAGATGGTGGTAGCAACGGGACGGCGGAAGGGGTTTTGGAACTTGTTCACGTTCTCAATGAAAGGAACAAGCATGAGGCCCAAAGGAATTGCACCCATACACACAATTCCCAACAGCTTGTTAGGAAGAATGCGGAGGATTTGGAAGACGGGATAGAAATACCACTCAGGCAAAATTTCCAGAGGAGTGGCAAAAGGGTTTGCAGGCTCACCCACCAAAGCTGGGTCAAGCACTGCCAAACCAACGCAGAGGGCGATCGTACCTGCAATTACAACTGGGAAGATGTAAAGCAAGTCGTTAGGCCAAGCGGGTTCACCATAGTAGTTATGGCCCATCCCCTTGGCAAGTTTGGCGCGAAGCTGTGGATCGCTAAGATCCGGTTTTTTAAGCGTTGCCATGATGTAAAAGTGCTCTCCTTTATTCTGAAGTCAGCAGGTAGAGAACGAGACAGCAATTAGACTTGAGCTATTGTTAATAGCCTAGTATAAGTGCTTTGAGCAAACTGTGAAGACTGGCTGTGAACTGCTTACAAGGTGCTTACAAAGGACCAGAGATTCCTTGCTTGCGGATCATGAGGAAGTGCAGCAGCATAAATACTGCAATCAACCAAGGCAAAACAAAGGTGTGTAAGCTGTAAAAGCGTGTCAAGGTTGCTTGGCTCACGCTGCTACTACCGCGAATTAGCTCAACGATAAAGGGGCCTACGACTGGGATGGCTTCAGGGACGCCAGAAACGATCTTGACAGCCCAGTAACCAACTTGGTCCCAAGGCAGGGAGTAGCCCGTTACACCAAAAGAAACGGTGATTACGGCCAAAATTACACCTGTCACCCAGGTCAGCTCACGAGGCTTTTTGAAACCACCAGTAAGATAAACCCGGAAGACGTGCAGAATCATCATCAGCACCATCATGCTGGCAGACCAGCGGTGGATGGAGCGGATCAGCCAACCAAAGTTGACATCTGTCATCAGGTACTGAACTGAAGCAAAAGCATCAGTTACGGTTGGCTTATAGTAGAACGTCATTGCAAATCCAGTCGCGAACTGGATCAAGAAGCAAGTCAGGGTAATGCCACCCAGACAGTAGAAGATATTGACGTGGGGAGGTACGTATTTGCTGGTGACGTCATCAGCGAGGGCCTGAATCTCAAGGCGTTCCTCAAACCAGTCGTACACTTTTGCCATAGAGCAAGAGTTCCTAAAACATGTATTGCTGTTTGTGACCTTTTCTAGTCTCTCAGAAGAAAGAGAATCTTGGGCATCGGCTTTAGTCAGCTGCTTATCCAAAGAATCTTCTGAGAGGCTCCCAATAATTACAGAACACTAGATTGCGGCTGATCTAGCCTGAGCTTATTGAGTTCAGATGTTCTATCCATTCTAGTGTGACCACACTAGTGTGCTATTAAAAAGCTGTCAGGTTGCCTCCTGAATCGCCATCAGCTCGTTGCTTGGGTGAAGCTTCCCCAAATGGGAATTAGGTGGCAGTCCTTGGAGCTAATTTGGGCTAAATGGATGGGCTAACTCATAGGAGTCTATAAAAAATGTAACATAGACCAGAAGAGGATTTCATGCCGGGATGGCTGAAGACGGGAGGGATTTGGTTAGCAGCTAAATCTCTCGCAGCTGTGGTGACAGAAAAGTTAGAGTGACAGAGTAGGGGGATGTTAAGTGTATTTTGCTAGGTGCGGGGCTCTACATAGCACTCATGCAAGCACACCCATTAAAGTTGATAGTTGATAGAACAGTGGTGACAGAACAATAGTAGTGGTGAGTAAAGCTAAGATTCGGTGCCATGCAAAAAAAGTGGATTGCTCAGATTGGGTTGTTGCTGATAGTGCCAATTGTGGTGATGTTGAGTTGGTCTACTCCAGCTTGGGCTTTTAGTGAGGAGCAGCGATTGGTAAATGAAGTTTGGCGGATTGTGAATCGCTCTTATGTCGATGAGTCCTTCAATCATCAAAATTGGCGATCGCTCCGTCAGCAAGTCCTCAGCCGTCCACTTGACAATCGCGAAGCTGCCTATGAAACGATTCAGCAAATGCTGGCAAGCTTGAACGATCCCTTTACCCGGCTGTTGCGACCCGATCAATACCGCAGCTTACAAACCAACACTTCTGGTGAGTTGACTGGAGTTGGCTTGCAGATTGCGCTTGATCCAGAAACGAGTGAGTTAAAGGTGATCGCGCCGCTTGAAAGTTCTCCAGCCGAGCAAGCGGGTATTCGCCCTGCCGATCGCATCTCACGCATTGATGGTGTTGCTACGGCTAAGTTGACTCTAGATGAAGCGGCTGAGAGGATGCGCGGACCCATTGGCAGCCGCGTGATCTTGACGGTAGCGAGAGCAGGGGAGTCTGAGCTGGATATTTCAGTGGTACGCGATCGCATTGCGATTAATCCGGTTTATGCTCAGCTACGCAAGTTACCTGAGCGCCCTCCTGTTGGTTACATCCGTCTCAATCAGTTCAATGCCAATGCCACTGTGGAATTAGCCAAGGCTGTCCATCGCTTAGAAGATCAAGGAGCAGAGGGCTACATTCTCGATCTCCGTAACAATCCTGGTGGTTTGCTGCAAGCTGGCGTGGAGATTGCTCGCTTGTGGCTGAACTCCGGTACCATCGTCTACACTGTGAATCGCCAAGGGATTCAAGATAGTTTTGAAGCGAATGGCCCCGCGCTCACTCAAGATCCACTTGTTGTCTTGGTGAATCAAGGCACTGCGAGTGCGAGTGAAATTTTGGCAGGAGCATTGCAAGACAATGGTCGCGCCGAGTTAGTAGGTGAAAAAACCTTTGGCAAGGGTTTAATTCAGTCGTTATTTGAACTCTCGGATGGCTCTGGCTTAGCGGTGACGGTGGCTAAGTATGAGACTCCGAATCACCAAGACATCAATAAGTTGGGCATTACCCCCGATCGCGTGGTGCCGCTCGAAGCTATTACCCGCGACCAAGTTGCTACCGAGCAGGATCAACAGTATCAAGCGGCTGTAGAATTACTGACTCAGCGTTCCGTGTTGGCGGGTGCTGCCTAATTCTAGCCGCACTTACCATGACCCCTTGCATGGGGCGATCGCGTTGGATAACAGTGATCCAACCGAAGCTTTACTAATTCGCCTGATTGATACACCTGCCTTTCAGCGGTTGCGCCGGATTCGTCAACTCGGCCCTGCTAGTCTCACCTTTCATGGGGCCGAAGGTTCTCGCTTTACCCATTCTTTGGGAGTAATGGCGATCGCGCGACGAGTGTTCGATCGCATTGCCAAACGTTATCCCCAGGTGCAACCCTATCGCCCCATTGTTCTGTGTGCGGCGTTGCTGCATGACATTGGGCATGGCCCCTTTAGCCACACCAGCGAAGAGATTTTTGGTAATCACCATGAGGCTTGGACCAGGCGGATCTTGCGAGAATCTGCTCCTGTCCGCCGACTTTTAGACCACTTTGACCCTAGTCTGCTAGACAGCCTAGAGCAGGTCTACTTGAAGAAATATCCTGTTGCTTTTGTCTGGCAGTTAGTCTCCAGCCAACTCGACTGCGATCGCCTTGACTACTTAATGCGTGATAGCTACTTCACGGGTACTTCCTACGGTAAGCTCGACCTCGATCGCATTTTGATGGCACTAAGCTATGACCCTGTAAGCCAGCAGTTGGTTGTCGCTCGCAAAGGTATGGCCGCGATCGAGCATTATTTGATCGTGCGCTACTTCATGTACGCCCAGGTTTACAACCATCCTAAAAACATTGCTGCAACTTGGGTGTTGGAACATGCTTTTAGACGTGCCTGTGAGCAATTTGCTTTGGGCGACATCGCAGCAGATGACACCGTTGCGGCTTGGCTTACTCAAGCGAGGACAGTAGGAAAAACGGATTCTCAGGGCAATGCTCTAGCAGAGGTGTTGCCACTTGCCCAATACTTGGCTGCTGATGATGGTGTACTAACCTACCACCTACAGCGTTGGCAGCATTCTGCTGATCCGGTGTTAGCAGATTTGTGCCGTCGTTTCCTCGATCGCGATCTCCTTAAAGCTCTAGATATTTCTGGCTTAAATCTCACTGAGCAAGAAAATTTGATGCAACAGGTATCGCTTTGGCTCGCTCAAGCAGGTTTCAGCCCTACTCACTACACTGGCATCCGTGTTGCTCGTAGCCGTGGTTACACGCTCTATCAACGGGGTATTAAATTACAAACCGCAGTGGGCTTACAAGAAATTAGTGACTTATCACCCTTAGCTGGATAAGACAAAAGCCTCACACCATAATCTTCGATTTGGTGTGAGATGAATGGCGCGTTAATTGTGGGGCGGTAGGTGAACTATGTTCGACGCGAGAACTTACCAGCCCCGCAATTAACAA